>JBBQIT010000100.1:0-10270 GCA_038325205.1 Bdellovibrionota bacterium | reverse complement strand
GATCTGACTGCCATTCCGAAACACCGAGAGGGCGACCGAATCCTTTTTATCAATCTTAACCACACCAGCTGGAACAACCAAGAACTCGTGCCCCACCTTGCCGTGGAGGTCCGGCTGGATACTGTCCTGATTGGCGGCGCCTTGTATCTACCGGCCAGTGTCGCCGAGAAAATGCTTGAAGACATACGCCTACTGAGAGAGGTTCTGGATTCCTGAATCTGTCGCAGGGAGGCTTTCGTTGAGTTCTGCAAATCTCGCTAAAACATCTGGAAACAAAGTGGCCGTCATTACCGGGGCCTCCTCGGGAATAGGGGCGGCCTTAGGCAGAGAGTTCGCCGCCCGCGGCTACTCGGTGGCGCTCTTGGCTCGCCGCAAGGAGCGTCTCGTCGCCAACTGCGAAGAGATTGAAGCGGAAGGGGGGAAAGCGATTGCCGTCGATTGCGATGTGACCAAAGACGAAGACCTGCCGCGATCGATGAAAGAGGTGATGGCCGCTTTCGGAAGAATAGATGTCGTGGTAGCGAATGCCGGCTTTGGAGTCGTAGGTTCTTTTGAACGGCTGACGTTGGATGACTACCGGAGGCAATTCGATACCAATGTTTGGGGAGTCATTCGGACGTTGCAAGCGGCTCTTCCTGAACTTAAGGCGACCAAAGGAAGTCTTGCGGTCATAGGAAGTCTCAACGGCTACGTCTGTCTACCGGGAAGCTCTCCTTATGGAATGAGCAAGTTTGCCGTGAGAGCTTTATGTGACGCCCTCTACTTGGAGCTGAAACCCCAGGGAGTTTCGGTTACCCATATTGCTCCCGGATTTGTAGATTCGGAAATTCGCCAAGTCGACAATAAGGGGCGCTGGCACGATTCTCCCAAAGTGCAGGACAAAGTTCCCCGGTGGATTCGAATGCGAACTCCAAGGGCCGCTCGCAAAATGGTGAACGCCATTGTTCGACGCAAGCGAGAAGAGGTCATTACGGGCCATGCGAAGCTTGGGGCCTTTTTTCAGAGGCATTTTCCGTGGTTGCTCATCTTTGTGATTTCAAAAATTGGATTGAAAGGCCGGGCCCAGCCTCAGCATTAAGGACACGTGTCACACAATCTGACTTTCCTACGTTTAAGAGCTAACGACCAAGGCATCGCTATGCCCGCTTCTGTTTTTGGAGGGTGGATGAGGAAACTCTTCCTAGTACTGGGGATCTCTTTCGGAGTCTTTTTTTTCTCTACTGCTTACGGAGCTGGAAATGACGAGCCGGTCACCCCACCTGCCGCCGTTTCCGAAGGTTCCAAAGTCCCTCAAGGGGATGGAATCAGTAAAACGTTTTTCGACGACGGCCAAGTCGCAACTCTAATTCGCTGGAAGCAGGGCGTGAAAACTGTCGAAGCCACTTACTATCAAAACGGTTTTATTAAATCCCAAAAGCAGTTTGATGGGGACGAAGTGGTCGATAAGCAGTTTTATGACAATGGAAATCCCAGCGTAGTGTGCCTTTGGATAAAAGGGTTGAAGGAAGGCGCCGAGCGCCATTTCGACGAGCAGGGGCACGTCATCGAAGAATGGAATTACGTTCACGGTCTCTTAGACGGGCTTGCTAAAATCTATCACGCTCCGGAAAAGATCACGCGCGAAGACAAATATTGCCGCGATAAACTGTGGGCGCGTCTTGATTTTGACGACGATGGGAGAATTCGTTCCCTCGAAGAGTGGAATAAGGATGGATCGCGCAAAACCCAATATAGTGCCGAAGGAAAAAAAGGGTGGCAGAGAGCTTTTTACTCCAAGGACAAGGCCCGTTACGAAATTAATTACGAAGGGGGCCTTGCGGACGGCGAAGCCAAAACTTATTTCCCCGACGGGAGACTGAGTCAGCGATTAACTTTCAAAGGCGGGTTTAAACAAGGACCAGAAATTTCTTATTATCAAAATGGCCAAGTGAGATCGCGAGTCCTGTGGGAAAATTCTCGTCGTGAGGGCAAAGCGCAGTACCTAGATTCCTTTGGACACTTACTTCGGGAATTAAATTACTCCGACGATGTGCTGAGCGGACCCGCGACGTATTTTTATCCGAATGGAAAAATTCAAGAGCTCGTGAGTTACGAAAAAGGGATCAAACGAACCAGTCGAATCTTCGATATGGACGGAATCATCCACGGTGATTTTGAGCTGTACGATGATGGATCACCTCGTAAGATCAGCCGTAAGTAGTGGACAGTAAATCCCCCATCCTTTCCATATCCTAGCTGTATTCTAGTGGTGGTGAATAAGGCGTATACAGGCCCTTGAAGGTTGTATACACACTGGTCACTTGCCCCCTTCAGATTTCAATGAGTTAGCGTCGCTCCCATCGGCGAACCTGTCCTCTTTCTGGCCTGGCCTATGCACTACTAATAAGCGAATAGCGAGGATTACGAGAACAACGTGTTTAAGCAGACGACATTATTGCTAGTGCTTTTCGTGTTTTTGAGCACGCTCGCCCACGTGGCTTCAGCGGATTACAAAGAAGCGGCTGCTGAGGCTCAGAAATTAGGGCAACTTAGCAAAGCAAAAGCTTTAATTCAAAAGGGCGAGAACGAAGCTGAGATCGAAAGGCTAAAATCCGAACCCGACGGCGCTAATAAAAACAAAGATAAGATAAAAGAGCTCGAAGGCAAAAATACTGGTCTCGATAACGAAATCAAAGGCATGGATAAAGCCAACGGTGACAATGCTAAGGCAGCAGATACCGCAGCAACACCAAACAGCGAAGAAAAAGGTGGGATGCCACCACCACCACCTCCACCACCTCCACCGCCCCCACCAAAGGATGACAACAAAAGCCAGGATCCTCCAAAGGATACTTCTAAAGACGACAAATCTAACGATCAAAAGCAATTAGCAAATCTTAACGAGGCCGAAAAGCCCAAAGAGACTCCGGCGCAGCCGCAAACGACGCCGACCACCACTCCTACGGCGGAGCCCAAAACCAATCCGGACACTCAAGCCAGCTTAGACTCCTACGAGAAACAAAAAGAAGACGCCAATGTGAGACGTGAAGCGGCGGCGAAAACGAATTCGAGTCCTGTGGTTCGACAAAATCCTGAGCAACACACCACACAGAACGGCAATCTCGGACTAGGTTCGGTGATGGAACCTCAACATGTGGATGCTTCCGTACAAGCGGGAGAAGCCGCTATGGGAAATCACGGCCCCACCGGTAACACCCCTCATAACAACGATGCCAGCAATCATTTTACAGGTACGCCTTCAGAACAAACCGGACAACACGTTACTGGCTCGGGGAATGCCGTAAATGCCGGGGGCGCTGCTGGCCATCATTTTATGTCTCCAGAGCAATCTGCGGGGATGGGACAAACGCAAGTCCCTCACGGCGTGAAAGCATCTGCTGAAGTTTATGGAGCAGCAAAAGGGGTGATGGCAGCTCCCACGATTCGGGAGAGCTATTGGAAGCCTCAACCGGTTTCTAGACAACTGGCAGCTGCTTTAGAAGCAGAGAATGCTCATGTAATCGGATCGACTCCGTCATCGCATCAAGTTACGTCCGTCCCTACTCTTAACCAATCGAAGCCTGTCACCGGAAGTACCGGGTTCTAGTTTTTCCTGATGTCTATTTTTCCTAGCATGGGTGGCTAACGCGTGACGAACCGTCGGCGAAGCTAACAGAGGTTCAATCACAAAAAGTTTTAACACAATGGCGTAAAGCGGAGCCATGATCGCGCAAGCAACGCCGGCACCTATTTTATCCATCGAGCTTAGGTTCGAAAGCACATGAACCAAACCAAAAATAAATCCCACCGTTCCACTATAGGTTAGCCCTTTGCTCGCCACATGAAAGACGTGGTTAGCAAGCCTTCGACTCTTCTTATGAACGGGATCAATACCCATAGCGAATAGAAAACTATGAAATAGTTCAAAAGGAGTGAAGACCATTAAGCACATGCCAACGGTTCCGCCGATCACCACCAGAAGAGGGGTGAACTGAGCGTAAGTTCGCAAGGATCCCCCCTCAAGTAAGATACCTGCAGAGAGCGCAAATACACCTAGGCCTAAACCGAAAAACGAACGAATGACTGGCATGGGGTTACTCCTTAGCTGGGTACCCTTTAACTATAGTCTCAGGGTTGGGCGTAATTATGATGCTAATGTGCCATAAGAAACCTTGAGGATACGAGGGGTTAGCCATGACAACGGGCTTTGGCACGTGTAATTTAGTCCTTTTGGTCGCCTGCCTGGGCGAAGCTGAAAGCGAAGCCTGGCTAACCCTAATGGAGGTTCTTTAAATGAATCCTACGAATCGGTCCTTTTTTGTTGCCGCCGCAGTTGCCGGATTAATCGGTGGTGCTAACCTAATCGCCGCTACCAAAGATGCGGCTGCCCCTGCGGCGCCAGAGGCTAAAGCTGATGCCAAAGGCACTTGCAAAGAAAATAACAGCTGCAAAGGCCACGGATCTTGCTCGGGTACCGGCAAAGGCGAGAAGCACGGCTGTGCTGGTGACAACAAATGCAAAGGCAACATTCGAGACAACATGTCGCAGAAAGATTGTAAGGACATTAACGGAAAGTGGAAGAAGGCTTAATACCAATCGAAGGAGCTCCTCAGCTGGAGGAGCTCCAGTTTTTGATGAGCCGAGCGGTGAGAGGGAATGTGGAGCCCTTTCTCGGCTGGGTTCAGAAATCCCCACCATTGCATTCCTGCGACCGAGTCGCCATTTACTCCGACGCTATTTCAAATCGTTTTGAATCAACGCTTTCAGAGGACTTCCCAAGAATTAAAGCGATTTTGGGGCAGGATAGATTCGAAGTTTTGGCGCGAGGCTATCTGGAAGATTATCCTTCTCGATCTTTTAACCTTTCCAATCTCGGACACGGTCTTTCGAAATTCCTTGAAGACTTTCCTGATGAGAAGTTTCCGTATCTCTCTGAGGTAGCGAGAATGGAATGGGCGAGTTGCCAAGGATTTTGGACGCCTGAGTTTCCCTTCTTAGCGCCAAGTGCTCTCGCTTCGCTTGCCTTAGAAGTGCCTTTTCGGATCTTTCTCATGGCTCACCCTTCTCTACAAATTTTTTCGGGAAGCTGGCCTGTCGATGAGATTTGGATGAAGGAGGCAGCAGAGATTTTGCCCGAGGTGGAGCGATGGACGCTTGGCACTTACGACTTTCGGATCCATCGAAACGGATTTCGCACCGAAGTTCGCCGAATAGATAAAGAAGAAAGCCGAATGTTAGTGGCCGTGAAAGCGGGCTCGCATTTAAATGATGTGATCGAAGAGGGTATGGGGCTTGAGCCCGCGCGCCTAAGCGAGATATTTCAGGATTGGGTTAGTGAGAGATTAATCGTCGAGATTAGAATACGTACGTGAAAGCGACGGTCAAAGTTCGAGGGGTCGTTAACTCTAAGGCGAAATTTAAATCTTGTCCCACCCAAATCATAGCTCCCAAAGTTTCGGAGAATGACTTTGCGGTAGTGTCGTAAGTCGATCGGAAGATCGTTCCAAACGCGCCCGCGTAAACCGTTGCCGAGAAAGTGGCCAAATAAGTTTTTGTTACCGAAGAGCTGCCGAAAGCGGGCATTAAAAGATTCAATTCGACGTTGTCTTTTCTAGCATGACCCACACCGAGGCCAATGGCCACTTGAGGGCTGGAATCTAAGCCGTATCCGACAGCACCGAAGACCCAGTCTTGAGAGAGATGAAAGAGCATTCCGGCGTCTACACTGGGACTAAAACCGTTGCTAAGTACGCCCCGAAGCCCCATTCCTAATTGGACTCCGCCTAATTTAAATCCTACGCCAGAGAAGAGTCCGTGTGCCATGGCACCGCTACCCATAGTGTTGGTGTAACCTAAACTCCAACCAATGTTCTGTGAACTTGTCGCAATCGATGCCATGCTTGTCGTCGAATCGCCACTCTGTAAGGAGGGAGCGACGGCTGCTTCAAAGGCGGTTCCTTTTTTTCCGTTGGGAAGCGCCGCTGCATTGACGCCCGCCGCAATATTAAAACCGGGAAAAAGAATTCCCACTGGTGTCGGGTAGATTAAACCCATGGGAAGGGCGTTTCCGAGAAAGCCGTTAGCGCCGTACGCCGTGTTCAACCCAAGGAAACTAAAAAGTAAAAGCAAAGTGGCTACAACGAACGCGGGTTCTGAAACATAAACAACGCGAGGAGTCTTGCTGAGGTGCGCCATGGAGTTCCCTTAGGTTTGTGTTGAAACTTCGACGATTCACTCAGGGTATCGGAGCCTTCATGCGGAACTTGAGCCATTTTCTTGAATAGAAGTCCTCAAGTTATGGTGGTTTTTTCACGATCTAAACTATTAGAGGAGTCGTGTGCCCGCACATTTGGAGTGTGGAACCGGACTCTCAACATACAAAATGCAAAAACGAAATTACATCAGTGCCTGCGTGACTCAAGCCTCTCTTCTACTAGGACTTGCCTCCGTAATTCTCTCTGGGTTCGCCTTTGCGATTAGCCCCGTGCGAAGTTATCTCAACGAAAACCGAATGGAAGATGCTCTAGCTTCCTGCAGGCAAGTTGAAGTCTTAGGAACGAGCGAAGTCGATAACGTTTTAGCCTGTGCGTGGGTCTACTACCGAACGGATCGAGTTGCCGCCGCGGAAAAAATTCTCGAGCGTGTGAAACGAAAGAGCAATCTACCTGAATATCAATTGTTGCAGGCTTTCGGAAGAATGAAGGCCAAGCAATACACAGAAGCCAAAAAGATTCTAGATAGCGTTGCACTTGAAAACAGAGGCACCACCACGGGGCTTGCCGCCCAAGAGTTGCAGGGCGAAAACTACGAGCTACAAGGACAACTTTCCACCGCCGCTTTCCTTTATAAGCAAGTGGTGGTCGATGATCCCAAACGAGCTTGGTCTCAGTGGGGATTGGCTCGCTATCATTTAGCCCAGGGCGATACCGGCCATGCTTCTAAGGAATTGGAAATGGTAACGATGCTCTGGCCGAAACATGTCGCCAGCCGTTTTGATTTAGCTGTCCTTGCGATCGCTCGCGACGATCAGAAAGAGGCAGCCCGTTGGCTGATGGACTGTCACCGATTAAATCGCGCCGATCCTGGGGTATTGGAGCAGATGGGCGTTTTGTTTGAAAAACGCGGACAAATCAACGAAGCGGTTCGTTACTGGCAAAAAGCTTTGGATATTAAGAAAGATTCACCTACGGCTAAAGAGAAGCTGGCCCACTACGCCGTGCAGGTGATCGATAACTTAATCGAAAACGGAAAGACCGCGGAAGCGCTCATCCAACTTAAGAAATCAGACGTTTCCGACCAACCGGGAATGGCCTTGCGCCGAGGAATCATCTATCGTTCCATGGGGCAATACGATAAAGCCGCAGTGGATTTAAGAAATGCGCTCGCTCAAAAGCCTAATGACGCCAGAGCTGCCAGGGAACTCGGCGTCTGTTATATCAATTTAAAGTTGCTAACCCAGGCCGCGAACTATTTACGAAAGGCCGTGCAGGGAGATCCTGACAATGCTATCAACCATGCATGGCTAGCCTGGGTTTATGAGTCCCAAAGAGAGTGGGCAGATGCTCGAGCCGAATGGCAGCGTACGATTGAAGTAGCTACGGACCCCGTAGAACTTCAGCGAGCGACGCGACGTTTGGCCGCCGTAGAAAAGAAAACCGGCAGCGGAAAAGGCGCCAAGCGACGTGGAATGGACATGGGACTCGACAAATCCAAAGGCGATGAAGGCCAAGACGATGAGTAGAATGGCGAGGAGTAAAGTTTCGTGGCATGGTTAGAGATTAAGTTGACCGTAGTAGAGTCATTAAAAGATGTCGTAGTAGCAAGATTGTTCGAGCTGGGCGCCATCGGCGTCGACGAAAGTAATCTCGCTAAAACAGATTCTATCAGCATCTTTTTTGATGAGGCCCAAGGCAAAAGCGCTTTCCAGGAATTAGGCGTTTATACGAATTCTTTGGCAGAACTCAATCCCTCCCACCCGCGCGTTAAGGCGGAACTTCTCCCGGTAAAGGAAGAGAATTGGAGTGATAGATACAAAGAGTTTTATAAGGCCCAGAAGTTGACCTCACTTTTTTATTTGAAGCCAGCTTGGGACGACAAAGCGGTAGTACCGGAAGAGATGATTCCTATCATCTTGGAACCGGGACAAGCTTTTGGAACGGGACTGCATCAGTCGACGAAACTCAGCATGCAGCTCATCGAAAGTACGCTTGAACTTTTAGTAGACCCAATAAACTCCCGCGTTCTAGATGTGGGCACGGGAACGGGGATCTTGGCCATCGCCGCTTGGAAGTTGGGACTTCGCGATGTTACCGCCATAGATAATGATCCTCTCGCGGTAGAAGCAGCGACGGAAAATGTTCAGTTGAATGAATGTCCTGGAGTGAAAGTCAGTGGGGCGCCACTTCAGACGATGAAACCTGGTTTTAATTTGATCGTATCGAACATTCTCTTAGAGACGCATCAGGAGTTGGGAAAAGAATATCGTAGGTTACTAGCCCCTAAAGGGCAGCTGATCTTGGCGGGAATATTGGGACAGCAGAAAAGTGACCTCGACAGACTGATGTTAGAAATTGGTTTTGTTCCAGAGACCGTGGAAAATCTTCAAGAATGGGCCGCGGTACGCTACGTTACGCATGGGTAAAATGATCTTTCGGGGATATGTAAAATATTTTCTCCTTTTATCGTTTGTGCTGGGCACTTCTGCGCGCGCCGTCGACCCCGAATTGGCGGTTTACGAAAAGTGTTTGCAGGACCTTCACGCCACCATTCGCCATTACGAAACGACCATTCCCTTTTCATTACTCTATCAAGATCGCAAGCTCGTACACATGATCCAAGGAGCCGATGTCCTCCAAACAAATTTAGACAGCATTCGTTTTAATTTGGCAGGAAACCCACTCGCTGTTTATGAAGGTCATCTCATTGGCAATGCCGTCATCGCTTGTCGCGACTATCAAGCCACTTTTGAAGCGCGATCTAAAAAGCTGATTTGGTTTTTGTTCTTTGCTTTAGGCTCAGCGATCTTTGCGGTACTTCATTTCTTCTTCACGCACATTCCGCAACTTCGAAAGAAAGCGGCTCTCGCCGCCCCTCAAGATCAAATCCCTACCGCTCGACGTAAATAAGCATTTAGGGTGCGGCCTGTCTTAACGTTTCCGCCCACCCGATGGGCCACTAGTGGAGTGATGTGAATTCATATTTATTCCAGGTAGTTATTCGGGCTCCTCAGTGACTATTCTTGCTCCTAGTGACAAGCCCCGAGTTTTGCTATGGTGCCTCGCATGAAACATCTCACTCTCGGTCTATGTGTACTTTTAGCTGTCGCGGCGCACGCGACGGACGTGACGTTAATCCCCGACGTTCACGACGTGACAAGCATCCGAGAGTTGGACCTTGAGCTTCGCGCCAAAGCCCGCGATCCCAAAATGACTTTCTTCTACGCCATAGAGGGTATTGTCTTCGAGGCACCGGCGGATCGAAAGTACGGGCACGAGATCGGTTTGGAAGCGGAGATCCCGCAACTCTTCACTGGCTACCTTGCCTACACCGCTTTCTCTCGCCAAATGGCTGCAAATTTCAAGGGGATGACTGACAAAGAGAAGCGATTCGTACTATCCCAGTTGGTCTTACTCATCACCCACGTCGGAGAGAATAACCTTTATGAAGAGGTCATGGTCGCCGCGGTAAAGAGGGATGACTCGGCCATCCCGAATGGAAAAGAACTTCTCAAGCTACTCAAGCCCATCGCCAAAAGATATACCTTTGAAAATCCGAAAGACTACGAACGTTGGATTGAAAACAATCAGCAGACACTCGAGGACAATGCGTCGGGCCTCACCGTGATGATGATCCTAGGGGCAAATTATGTACTTAAGAAGACCGTAGACCTAGACAAAAAACTGGGATCGAAGATCGATTTTAAAAAGGCCGTCTCGCTTATGAACGGACAGCTTAACGAGGAGGAGACCTCCCGAGTTTTTGACGAGATTGACGGCAAGATGCGCGAACCCCTGATGATTCAAAATCTCATCGCGGCTTATAAAGAGGTCTCGGCCAAGGGGCGCCCGCTCACCGCAATGGCGGGTGGAGGTCATATCAAACCCATGGCACTTGCCCTGCGCAAAAATACGGATGCCAGGGTGGTAATTGATGATGATAAAATCAAGGCAATCGACCTTACCAAGCTCGATAAAGTTCGTGCGCAAGCCATTGAGAAGGTCCTCGCTGAATTGAATGAATTGAAGAAGTAGCGGCGCCGCGACCAAGGCTCATGTGGTTAACCTCACCATCG
>JBBQIT010000099.1:0-10271 GCA_038325205.1 Bdellovibrionota bacterium | reverse complement strand
GACGGAACAGGGCCCGACATCTGGGCTGCTTCCGTCAGGGTTTTTGATGCGGCGGTAAAGAAGGCCTATGGCGGCAAGCGAAGCCTGGTGTGGAAAGAGGTCTTGGCTGGCGAAAAGGCCAACAAGATTACTGGCGATTGGCTCCCTCAAGAGACTTTGGACGTTATCAAGGAATATAGCGTTGCGATCAAAGGACCGCTAAGCACCCCAGTCGGAGGCGGCCTCCGATCGCTAAATGTCGCGTTACGTCGAATGCTTGACCTACACTCTTGTGTTCGTCCCATCCGTTACTTCAAAGGGGTCCCTAGCCCCATGAAACGTCCCGACAAAGTGAACATGATCGTATTTCGTGAAAATACGGAAGACGTTTATTCAGGCATTGAATGGAAATCGGGCAGTCCCGAAGCCAAAAAAGTTATCGATTTTTTGAACACTCAGATGGGCTGCAAAATCCGTGAAGCATCAGGACTCGGCGTAAAACCGATGAGTGCTTTCGGAACCAAGCGAGTCGTGAGAATGGCCATCCAACATGCCATTCGCCACAACCTCCCCTCGGTGACGTTGGTCCATAAGGGCAACATCATGAAGTTTACAGAGGGGGCTTTCCGAGAATGGGGATATGAGTTGGCCAAAGAAGAGTTTGGCGCTCAGACCATCACTGAAGACGAAGTTTGGGAAAAGCACGCGGGCAAAGCGCCAGCTGGTAAAGTCGTCATCAAAGACAGAATCGCTGACAGCATGTTTCAACAAGCGTTGCTCCGACCCGACGAATACTCGGTCCTAGCTACACCGAACTTGAACGGCGACTATTTGAGCGACGCTCTGAGCGCTCAAGTCGGCGGATTGGGAATTAGCCCCGGAGCCAATATTGGTGATCAAGCCGCCGTCTTCGAAGCGACCCACGGAACTGCTCCCAAATACGCGGGCTTGGACAAGATCAATCCTGGTTCCGTCATTTTGAGCGGTGTCATGATGTTCGAGTACATGTTGTGGCAAGAACCTGCGGACCTCATCATCAATGCTTTGCAAAAGACTATCGAGCAAAAAACAGTGACTTACGATTTCGCCCGACAAACGGAAGGCGCGACCGAAATTAAGTGCTCCGAGTTCGCAACCAAAATCATTGAAAATCTTTAAGGTAAAAAAATGAAACGAGCAAAAATTACAGTAGTAGGCGCAGGAAATGTCGGAGCCACGACGGCCCATTGGATCGCTAGCAAAGAGTTAGGCGATATCGTTCTTATCGACGTGGCAGAAGGCATCCCCCAGGGAAAAGCTCTCGATTTACTAGAGTGTGGCCCCGTGGAAGGTTTTGATCTTAAGATCAAAGGCTCTAACGATTACGCCGCGACCGAAAATTCAGACGTGGTCGTCATCACGGCAGGCATCCCACGAAAACCGGGCATGAGTCGCGATGATCTTTTAAAGACCAACGCCAAGATCGTGACCGAAGTCACCGAGAAAGTGGTCAAGTATTCGCCGAATGCGATTCTCATCGTGGTTTCCAATCCTTTAGATGCGATGGCTTACATCGTTAAGAAAGTAAGCGGCTTCCCTAGAAGCCGTGTCATCGGAATGGCCGGAGTCTTGGACTCTGCTCGCTTCCGCACTTTCGTTTCTGAAGCCGCTGATGTCAGCGTCGAAGATGTTCACGGGTTTGTGTACGGCGGCCACGGCGACACGATGGTACCGATGGTGCGTTACTGCTCCATTTCTGGAGTGCCATTGAACAAATTCTTGTCCGAGAAAAAGATCGAAGAGATCGTCGATCGCACACGAAATGGCGGAGCTGAAATCGTAAACTTCCTCAAAACAGGCTCTGCGTTTTATGCGCCCGCCTCTTCCGTCGTACAGATGGTGGAAGCCATCGTAAAAGATAAGAAACGCGTGTTGCCCGTCGCTGTCTCTCTTGAGGGGGAATACGGAACCAACAATCTCTTCGTGGGAGTCCTTGCCAAGATCGGCGCTAAGGGAGTCGAGCAAGTCGTAGAACTAGACCTCAACGACACAGAAAAACAGCAACTTCAGAAGTCGACGGAAGCCGTCAAAGGTCTCGTTGATGTAATCGAAGGTCGAGTCTAAATGAAAATTCACGAATATCAGGCGAAAGACCTCTTCCGTAAGTATGGGTTGCCCGTTCCCTTGGGCAAAGCGGCGTTTAGCGTCGACGAAGCGGTAAACATCGCTCCTTCTATTTCGAAATCTGGACCTTGGGTGGTAAAAGCGCAAATTCACGCTGGCGGCCGAGGAAAAGGCGGCGGAGTGAAAGTGGCTAAGACGATGGACGAAGTTCGTACTTATGCGCAAGCCATTTTGGGAATGACCTTGGTCACTCACCAAACCGGGCCGGAAGGAAAAGTGGTAAAGCGGCTTCTTATCGAAGAAGGCGCCAACATCGCTTCTGAACTTTATTTAGCGGTCACTTTAGATCGCGACTCTCAAAAGCTAGCGATCATGGCTAGCCAAGCTGGCGGAATGGATATTGAAGCCGTCGCTCACGAAACGCCGGAGAAGATTTTTAAAGAGTGGGTAGATCCGACCATCGGCCTTCGGGATTATCAGATCCGACGCCTTAGCGGCAAACTAGGTTTAAAAGGGCCTACCGCGAAACAATTTCCGGACGTTCTTAAGAAGTTGCTCAAATTTTTCACGGAATCAGATGGTTCTATCGCTGAGATCAATCCTTTGGTCATTACCGGGGAAGGAAATTTGGTCTGTCTCGACGCTAAGATCAACTTCGATGACAATGCGATGTTTCGTCATGCCGCCTTTCTAGAGCTTAGCGATCCCAACGAAGAAGATCCCAACGAGACTCAAGCCAAGAAATTTGATCTCAGCTACATCAGCTTAGATGGAAACATTGGCTGCATGGTCAACGGCGCAGGACTTGCGATGGCGACGATGGACATCATCAAGTATGAGGGCGGAAGCCCAGCTAACTTTCTAGATGTTGGAGGCGGCGCGACAGAAGATAAAGTTCGCGAAGCTTTTAAGATCATTCTCAATGACTCGAAAGTGAAAGCAATCCTCGTCAATATTTTTGGTGGCATCATGAAGTGCGACGTAATCGCAACTGGCGTTGTCGCCGCAGCCAAAGAGCTTCAACTTGCTGTTCCTCTCGTCGTCAGACTCGAAGGAACGAACGTTGAGCAAGGGAAGAAGATTTTATCGGAGTCGGGTCTTAAGATTATCCCTGCACAAGGGATGAAGGATGCCGCTCAAAAAGTGGTTCTAGCGGCAGGAGGTGGACGATGAGTATTTTAGTAAATGCGTCTACAAAACTACTCGTTCAAGGAATTACCGGCACTTCGGGTGCTTATCACGCGAAGGCGTGTAAAGACTACGGAACAAAAGTCGTCGGCGGAGTCACTCCCGGGAAAGCAGGAGAATTTGTCGATGGGATTCCCGTTTTCAATTCCGTAGCGGATGCCGTGGAAGCGACGAAAGCTAATGCGACCATGATATACGTTCCCCCGCCATTTGCGGCGGATGCGATTGTGGAAGCGGCAGATGCCGGAATCGAACTCATTATCTGCATCACTGAAGGCATTCCCGTATTGGACATGGTCCAAGTAAAAAATTACTTAAAGAACAAGCGAAGTCTACTTATCGGACCTAACTGTCCCGGCATCATCACTCCCGAACAATGTAAGATCGGCATCATGCCGGGCTATATTCACAAAGCCGGTAAAGTGGGACTCGTTTCTCGCAGCGGAACTTTGACTTACGAAGCGGTCCACCAACTCACTCAGCTGGGTATCGGACAATCGACGTGTGTCGGTATCGGTGGGGATCCGATTAACGGATTATCCTTCCTAGATGTGATAGAACGCTTCAACGCAGATCCCGATACCGATGCGATCGTAATGATCGGTGAAATCGGGGGATCCGCAGAGGAAATCGCCGCCGAGTACATCAAAGCCAGAGTCAAAAAGCCGGTTGTCGGTTTTATTGGCGGGCAGACGGCTCCTCCCGGAAAAAGAATGGGCCATGCTGGCGCCATCATCAGCGGTGGAAGCGGAAAAGCGGAAGATAAAATAAAAGCTCTCGAAAGAGCCGGAGTCGCGGTGTCTAAGTCGCCCGCGACTATCGGTGAGACGATGGCTGCACTTTTAAAAAGATAGAGGAGAATGGTAATGGAAAGAACTTTTGGAATTGTTAAACCGAATGCCGTAAAAAAGAATCTCATTGGTAAGATTTTGACTCTCGTTGAAGACAACGGACTCAAAATCGTAAACGCCAAGATGAAAATGCTTTCGAAAAGTGAAGCGGAAGGCTTTTACGCTGAACACAAAGACCGCCCTTTCTTCGGAAGCCTTGTTGGTTTTATGACCACAGGACCCGTACTGCTATTCGTGATGGAATCAGGCGATGCGGTTAAAAAATGGCGCGACTTGATGGGAGCCACGGATCCTGCGAAGGCGGCTCCGCAAACCATTCGAAAACTTTATGGTGAGAGCTTAGAAGCTAACAGCGTTCACGGTTCGGATAGCCCAACTTCCGCCGCACGCGAAATCACCTATTTCTTCAAAAACGAAATGTAGAAAATGTACCCGGTCGGCGACTTTTTCGACCGGGTATTTTTTGCCCTCATTTTCCTTAGGCCTACGCGTCATCTCTCTTGATTGTAAAGACTTGTAGTCAGCGTTAATATTAGTAATGCTTCCGAAAAACTGGTTTCTGCACATTGAAGGCGTGACTGTAGGTCCGCTCGAAGAGACATCAGTTTGCGCGCTGCTTCAAACCGGTCGCGTGCACTTTTCGGATTTTGGGTGGCGCGACGGAATGGGACGGTGGGCCAGACTTAGTGATTTGGCTCCTTTCTCTAAGCTTATGCCGGAAATTCCCGACGCGGATTTACCTGGGAAAGCGATTACCTCAGCTTCCCCCACAGAAACCAGTCCTAAATCGAGGTCGCTGGCCCAAGCTGCTTTAGCTCACGCTCCCCGTTCGACTCCGGCTTCTGGCGCAATCCTTCATATGATTAAGCCCCAAGTCGCGCCTAGAGCGGAAAAGGATGCCGAACATCCGAAGCGACCCGAAAGAGTAACTCTTGAGGGGCATGTTATCTTTGAGGATGGGTCGCGTCATAAGATTCTGAATTTGAGTGAGTCCGGAGTTTTTGTTCGACTCCCTGAAGATGTTCCCATCTTGGGTACCGAAGTTCGCATTACGTTAAACGCCAAAGCACTAGGCAAGCCCTTAGATATGACCGGCGTTTTAATTCGCGAAGAAATGAATGAAGGCGAAAACGCAGTCGCCATTGAGTTCACGAAAGTGAATCCTGTTCATCGCCGAATTCTTAGATCCTATGTCGATTCGAAGTCTTAGCCTTTAATTCTCAAAAGCTGAATAACTACAATTTCTCCAACAAAAGTAGAGTCCCCTATGAAGTCAGTACTGACGACAGCGCTTCTTGCGGCCAGCATAGTTGCTACCGTTTCGGTGGCACTCCCCTCAAGCCAAGATTTGGAAAATTCCTTTTCCAAAGGCCAGTGGAATGAAACCGCAGAAATATCACACGAGATTCTCTTAAGAGACGCGTCTTCCAGTCTTCCGAAAATTCGCGGGGCGTATGCTCTTTTTCAATTGGGCTATTCAAACTCCGCCCTCTACTTTCTTAAAAAATTGAATCCGGAACAGTGGCACAGCCTTCCCAAGGGCGTCGACCGTCTCGTGGAAATCGTTTCGCTTTTCGAAAAAAAAGTTCCTTTGAGCGCTCTACCCAGTCGGATGAGCCAAGTCCGTCTCAACGACGCGTCTCCCCATTTACACGACGAGATTCAATTTGCACTGGGCAGAGAGGCTTACGAGCGAGGCGACACCGCCAATGCTAAACGATATTTAGAAACCGTTTCCGGCGCTTCCCGCTTCTGGAGTGAAGCCAGATATCTTTTAGGCAGTTTAGCAGTGACACAGAAGCAATACTCGGCGGCGGCGAACGAATTCTCGAAAATCTTCCAACCCGCTATTTTTGATCAATCCACTGAGTTTTGGAGAGACTTTTCTACGGAAATGACGTCCCATTGGGGGCCGAGTCTTAAAGTCATGTTGGACACGAGCATAATTTCCAAAACACGGCACTTGGGGGAACTAGCCCAACTCGCCGCCGCTAGAATTGCCTACGCCACCAAGACCTACGACAAAGCCGTCGAGTACTACGACCGCTTGGATCCCAACTCGCCCTACTATCCTCGAGCGAGCTTAGAAAAGATCTGGGCACTTCTAGCTCTAAACCAGCATAGCAAAGCGGAACAGGTCGCGGCGAGCCTCGAAATTTCCGAGAACTCTCCCGAATCGATCGAAGCGCGCCCGCTGCGAGCTCTCATTCTCACAGATGCCGGTCGCACCGCCGACGCTCGCAAAGAGATCGACAATTTCATTACGTACTACGAGAAAGCAAAAGAGCAGCTCATTCGATTCCGATCTTCACAAGACCCTGCCGCTCTTCCCACTTTCCTAGCTCCCGATTTGCAACAAGATGCCCGACTCGACGTCTTAGTCCAATATACCGACGCCTTAAAATTTGAGATCGCAAAACTTCGCTCTGAAGATCGACAAGTCTTTCCCGTATTTCAATTCTTGGCGGGGAATCTAGAGCCCCTCTTGCTAGAGTCCAAAGCCCGTCGCGCTCAGTTAACCGAAGAGCACATCAATCTCATGTTGGCGAAGCTCGAAAGACTGTACGTCCAATCAAAATTAATTAAGGCCGAAACCTTTTTAGAAGATCGAGAGCAGTTACGAACGGAATTTAGGAATGTTGTCGCCACGGACGAATCCAGACAAAAAGAGCACGATTTCCGCTTAGCGCAACTCTTACAAAGTGCAGTCCACGAGGTCGACGAAGCAACCGCAAAAGTGAAAATGCGCCATCTAAACTTAGAGTTTAGACAAGCGGAGTTACTATGGGAACTAAGCAGTGCTGAAGGAATTATTTCTCAGACCTCTGGCAAGAAGGCTGACGAAGAGAGAGCCCTCAGTTACAAGCGACGTGCGCTCACCATTGCGCAGGATATCGTACAAAATGCGCCCAACTTCAAAAACTATCCGGGAGCCCTTTTCTTTGCTGGCTTTGCTGAACTAGATCTCGGTCAAGAAAACTTAGGCGTTCAGGAATTACAAGCCTTCCTCCGCAAATATCCGAAACATAACCATGCTCCCGACGCTTATCGAATGCTGGCCGATCGCGAATTCGATAGTGGTAGAGCCGCGAACGCAGAAGCGCTGTACAAAAAAATATTAGACTTTCCGAACTCTCCCATCATGGGATATGCCCTCTACAAATTGGGCTGGTGCGCTTACGCCAGAAAAGATTTCTCTCGAGCTCTTCTGGGTCTAGAACAGGCCGTGCTGTGGTCAGACCAATGGGAAAAGACGAGCCAGCTGTTGACGCTGCAGCGAGAAGCGAAGCGTGATCTGATCTCCATTTACGCCGAAGTAGGCGACTATCACAAAGCGCCCGAATACTTTCAAAAGTTTCTTAAAGGAGAGTCCGCCCCGTGGATCTTAGACCTAGCAAAGCAGCTCGATAACTCGGGTCAGTTCGAAAAATCAGCCGAACTTTATCACTTCCTGATGAATAGCGATCCGACCAATCCCGAAAACTTGGGATATTCCACCTTGATCGTTTGGGGAGCTTACAAATTGCATAACTGGAGCAACGTTTCTGCTTCAATGAAGCAGTTGGTAGATCGCTATCGGCCAACCTTATCCGATGTACAAACCGAAGATCGTCCCTCGTATCGAACCGAAAAAGCACTACGAGAGGTCGTGCTTGCCGCCCACACCGAGTTTCAGGCGTCTATATCAGCCGAGGACTTAAGAAGATTGGGTGAATTGGATGACATGTATCTCTCCACATTTTCGGCTTGGCCAGGATATGAAGCCCCTCTTTACCAGCACGCCGATCTTTTGCTGCGGCGAAAAGACTACATGGGTGCCGTCGCCGCATACCGAAATCATTGGACCAGGTTCGAAGCGAAACTAGACCCCACGTTTCGTGAAGAATCTTTAAGAAATCTAATTCACGCGATCGAGCAGATCGACAATAAAGAAGAAGCGAATGGAGCTGTCCTCTCAGCGCCCGCCGCCGAAATCACGGCCTACATCGAGGAATATAAGAAGAGCTATCCGAACTCAAAGTACATTCGGCCGATCGCCTATCTTGGTTCCGCAATTTACTTCAAATACAACCAGGGTGACAAAGGAATCGTGGATAGTCAGAAGGTTTTCGACTACAACCCTCGCGACGTCTACGGAAAGAAAGCTTTCCAAAATCTTCGTACCGCCTATTATCGGCGAAATGATTGGGAACTGACCTATAAATGGGCTTCCGAATTGGCTGCGCGAAAATATCCTGGCATGGAAGCCTACGCCGATGATTTGCGAACCATTCGCCGGGAATCGCTTTTCCTGTGGGCCGAAGGCACTAAAGACGACTTGACCGCGGCAAATTTGTATATGCAGATCGCTCGAAGCGCTGACATGCAACCCCTTTGGTCGAAAAGCTTGTATAACGCTTTCGTTAGATTCCAAAAAGCAAATCACCGCATAGAAGCGCTTCAAGCAGGCGCCCAGCTGGAAGAGATATTCCCGAACTTTGAAGGCTTGGGACGAATTGCCGGTCTGAGAGCGGCTATGCTTCAGGAAGCGGGTAACTACACGTCTGCTTATCCGCTTCTGATTCAATTTTTGAAATCCGACAAAGAATCTCCCAAAGAGGCGATCGAGCAGGGCCGTCTCAATGCGGGGCTTATCGCTGAAGCTACCGGGAATGCCCAGGACGCGGGTACTCTGTTTCATGAATACGCGGCAAACGCTCCCAAGTCGTCTCCAGCAGGAGTAGCCGAAGCGAATCGCGCGATGGCCCGTTTGCAGTATAAGCAGGGCCGTTCCCTAGCCTCCCTTTCTCCGAGGTGGGAAAAACTCCTCCGTGAACAAGCCGACTACCAAAAGGTGCCCATTCCATCTCAGGGATCTCTCGCCGATAGAATTGGAGCGGGAGGCGTAAAGTTAGAGAGTCTATCCAGGCAACTCTTTGAAGTCTCTAATGATCCAAAAGTGAGCGACGACGTAGCCTTCGAAGCTTATTGCGCGGTTCCCTTCCTTTACGGGTCCTATGAAAAAGCGCTTCAAGATCTTTCGATGACCTTGTCCGCCTCGCTTCGTACGGAGATTGGAAAGATCTCTTCTCCGGTGGGAGCCAAGGCAAAATCTCTTGGAGAAGAGTGCTTAAAAAAGAGCGTGGAAGCAGAACACGACGGGCCCATTTTCCGACGAGTAAACCAAAGGTGGGGTTGGCAGTGGGATCCGATATTAAGCCAGCGCGCCCAAGGACTTTTGGTGGAACTGATGAAACACTATCCTTGGGCAGAACCTGCCCCACTCGGAGAGACCGAAGCCGGTCTCATTAAAAGGAATCTTTCAAATCAGGGCAATGAAGACAGTTGGTACTCTCTAGCTCGAATCCGTTGTGAGCAAAAGCAGTTCGGTCTATGTCGGCTGACCGTAGTCGACGCTCTAAACCGCAATCCTCAGTCCGGTAAGCTCCTTAATATGTTGGGCATCCTTCAGGAAGGAACTCCGGAAGGAGCTCACCTTTCGTCGATATTTGAAAGGGCAGCCCATGGAGGAGCTCCCTCGGCTTGGGGAAATCTTGCTGTCTATCATTTAAAGGGCGGACGACTTACTCAATCTCTCGAAGCACTAAAGCAAGGTTTGCAAGCCGGGGTTTTTGAAAGCGATCCCCCATTGAAAGCTCTGGTAAAGGAGTGGACCAAGTCATGAAGCGCTACTTAATTCTTTTATGTGGGCTGTTGCTCGCGATCTCCGCTTACGGAGAAAATCCCGAATCGACTTCGAATAGCAGCCAAGACCCCGAAACTCCGGCGCCCAGAGTTATTTACAAAGCCTCGGAAAGTTACAAGTTTTCAGGACTTAAACTTAAAGGCCACCTGAAAAAACCCGATCTGAGTTATATTTATAAGAGAGCAGGCCTCAGATCTGAACAGATCGTAGACATCCCGGAAGACTTCAATGACGAAATTATCAAAGGTGCAGGACAGTTCTAAAGACTCGCCCTCTTCTTGGGCGGGTCCTGTCGATCGATCCGTCCCAGAGACGAGTCTTCGGATTCGTATGTACTGGGGCGACATTCTTTACGACACTTCCCTTTTCCCTTTAAAGGGTTCGGTTACTGTCGGAAGGAATCCCAACAACACTTTTATCGTTGATTTAGATCGCACTTTTGTGGACGACCATTGGGAAATGGT
>JBBQIT010000098.1:0-10335 GCA_038325205.1 Bdellovibrionota bacterium | reverse complement strand
ATCGTCATGTCGAATGGAAATCTTTTGGACTTACGATAAAAATTCGTCCTCAAAGTGGTGACGGGTTGCACATTAGTTCTGACGTTAAGGTCGAAGTTTCGGAAGTCAGTCGAGAATCCGCCATCGAAGGAATTCCCTCATTAGTCAGACGCAATGTCGAAACCAAAATGGATTCGTTAGACGGCGAAACCGTGATTCTTTCTGGATTGGTGCGACAACTTTCCGCCCATGAAGGCCATAAAGTTCCAGGGCTTTCGGCGATTCCATTTCTCGGAGGGCTCTTTGGTTCCAAAGGAGATCAGAAGGATGACTCCGAAGTCTTAATGGCTATGACCTTGGGCTTTGCGACAAAATCGAGAACTCGCGAAGCTTTGGAACAGGCCCGATTGAGGTTTGAGAAAAAGGGGGCTCATGAATGAGTATTCCCAATTCTTGGGGAAGGCGGCGGCGCTCATTCCTCTTATGGAGGATCCTTCGATTACAGATATCCTAATTAATGGCCCTGACGTGATGTACGTGGAAAAGTCTGGATCGCTCGTAAGATGCGACTCTCCGTTTTCCAATGTCGAAACGATACAAGATTTTATCGAGCGTTTGCTTACTCCGTTAGGTCGACGCATCGATGCCGTGCACCCTTTCGCAGACGGGTCACTTCTGGAGGGAAGCCGCTTTCATATTATCCTCCCGCCTCTTGCCGCCATGGGTCCCCTCATTAGCATTAGAAAGTTAAAGCGTTCTGAGACACTCTCTTTAGAAGCTTTTGGCGCGGATGAAGTCGTGAGTTGGCTTCGAAATAAGATCCGAGACCGAAAGAATCTTCTTATTGCGGGAGCCACGGGAAGTGGGAAGACGACTTTACTCTCCCTGCTCCTGAATGAAGTTCCTGCGGGAGAAAGGATGGTCCTGATTGAAGAGACTAGAGAGATTAAAACGTCCCATCCTCATACGGTCTCCTTAGAAGGGCGACCCGCAACTCCGGACGGGAAGGGGGCCATTTCGCTACGGACCCTGGTAAGAAACGCGCTTCGCATGCGACCCGACCGCATCGTGCTGGGAGAGTGTCGCGGAGAAGAGGCGTTCGAGGTATTGCAGGCCATGAGCACCGGACACCACGGATCGCTGGGGACGATTCACTCCAACCATGCTAGAGATGGATTAAAGCGTTTAGAGATTCTATCTTTGTTGAGCGGTCTTGGACTTTCGAGTCATGCCGCCAGGGAATGGGTAGCAAGCGCGGTTGAGGCAGTAGTGCATTTGGCGCGTCAGGGCGACCGGCGCTACATCCGAGAAGCTGTGGAAGTTCAAGGGCTTGAAGGGGATGTGTATCGCCTCATTCCTAGATTCCAGGCTCAATAATCTAATACGACTCTTGCTTTGGGCCTATTAGTGTGCAAAATTATGGCGTTTTTGGAGACGGGCATATGCCCCGGCTGACATAGGGAGTTTTAGGCAATGAAAAAGGAAATACATCCAGAATATACGGAAACCACGATCCGTTGCGCCTGTGGAAATGAGATCACAACGCGTGCTACGAAAAAGAACATTCGCGTGGAAATTTGTTCGGCCTGCCATCCTCTCTTTACCGGTAAGCAAAAACTTATCGATTCTGAAGGGCGTGTCGAACGCTTCATGAAAAAGTACGGAAACAAACGTACTTATTAATCCCTCTTCATGTTTCATAAATTAGCTGAAGTCGAAGCTCACTTCCAAGATCTCGAAGTGCGATTGAACTCGCCCGATTCGGCGAAGGACCCTTATCAATTTCAAAAGTTGAGCAAGGAGCACAGCAATCTCATTCCTTTGGTCGAGGCTTACCGATTGTATCGGAGAGCCACGGAAGCGTTTGCCCAAAACGAGCAAATGATTCGTGAAGATAGCGGCGAACTAAAGCAGATGGCTTTGGAAGACAATGTGTCTCTTACCCAAGAGATCAAAGAGCTTACTCAGAAGATCAAAGTTCTCTTACTTCCCAAAGATCCCAACGACGACAAAAATATCATGGTGGAAATCCGTCCTGCCGCCGGTGGAGACGAAGCCGGTATTTTTGTGGCCGATCTTTTCAAAATGTATTCAAAGTTTTCGGAAAAAAACAATTGGTCCGTAGAACTGATGGAAGCAACCCCCAGTGACGTCGGCGGTTTCAAAGAAGTCATCATGATGGTTCGCGGGAACAAAGTTTATAGTCAGATGAAGTTTGAAAGCGGTGTGCATCGAGTACAACGGGTTCCTAAGACGGAAACGCAAGGGCGCATTCACACGAGCACGGTAACGGTAGCCGTACTTCCGGAAGCCGAAGACGTTGAAGTTACGATTGACCCGAATGACCTACGTATCGACGTATTTCGTAGCTCAGGCCCTGGCGGTCAGAGCGTGAACACGACCGATTCCGCGGTCCGTATCACCCATCTTCCTACCAATATGGTCGTCATCTGCCGTGATGAAAAATCGCAAATTAAGAATAAATCGAAAGCGCTCAAAGTTTTGAAAACGCGTCTTTTAGATCAAAAGGTCCAAGCCCAGCACGACCAGATTGCCCAAGAGCGGTTGTCTCAAGTCGGAACGGGAGATCGCAGCGAAAAGATTCGCACCTACAATTACCCTCAAGGCCGTATTACCGATCATCGCGTCGGCGTTACCGTGCATCAGTTAGATGCTTTCATGGGTGGCGACATCGGAAGCCTTATCACCGCACTTTCCGCTCATTATGAAACGGAAGCCTTAAAAGCGCAGACTTCCGGATGACGCTTTCCGAGATCATACTCTCGGGCAAAGAACGGCTTCACTCAGCAAAACTCGAATGTGCCGACCCCGCGCTCCACATGGTTCAAATAGCGGCTGCCGCTTTGAACATTGAACCTTCGTCTGTTTACTTAAAATGGGATGAGCCGATAGGAAGCGGTGCCGATAAGATCGAGGCCATTTTAAAGCGGCGACTCACCGGCGAGCCCTTTCAATATATTGTTGGCTACGAATGGTTTTGGAACTCGAAATTTGAGGTAGGCCCCGGAGTTTTGATTCCACGCCGAGAGACCGAGTGTCTTATTGAGTTCATCTTGGAAAAATTTCCTGAAGGGGCTCAGACCGTCGTTGAGCTGGGGGCGGGATCTGGGAACATCGGAGTGTCCGCTTTACTAGAGCGACCGGCCTGGAGATGGCATGGGTACGAAATTAGTGACGATGCGCGAAAGTACTTAGAAAAAAACGTACAAACGTTAGCTCCGGGAAGCGCCTATACGGTGCATCCAGGGGATTTCTTTAAGCAGACTCCCGGAACTCTTTATGACGCTTTAGTGGCTAACCCTCCCTACGTGCCGCAGGGAAATCTAGCCACGTTATCCAAAGAGGTCGGCCATGAACCGAGATTGGCGCTGGATGGCGGCGAAAAGGGGATGGACGTCATAGAAAAGTTAGCTCGTATCGGAAAGACTTTGGTTCGCTCTGGAGGTTTCCTCGTTCTAGAGATAGGGTATGACCAAGAAGCGTTGGGCAAGCTTTGTTTGACGAGTGAAGGTTGGTTGGATGTGGAGTGTCGCAAAGACTACGCAGGCCTCCCCCGAGTGTTAACGGGTCGAAGACCCCAATAGGAAACGAAAATGGATGCATTACTCATCGAAGGGCCCTCAAAACTAAAAGGCTCGGTTTCAGTCAGCGGTTCCAAGAACACTGCACTGCCGCTGCTTTTTACTTCTCTCCTATTTGATGAAGAGGTCAAATTCAGCAACGTCCCTAGATTATGGGATATAGAAACGACATTGAAACTCTTGCAGACGATGGGAGTGCAATCGACCTGGGACAAAGAGGCCGGTGAAGTCAGCATCCTCCCTACCGTCGTAAATAAAGTCGCTCCCTATGAATGGGTTCGAAAAATGCGAGCCGGTATTTTGGCTTTGGGGCCTCTGGTGGCTCGTTACGGAGAAGCGAAAGTAAGTCTTCCCGGCGGATGCGCGATTGGGGCGAGACCTGTTAACTATCACCTTGAAGCGATGCGAAAAATGGGTGTCGTGGTGGAAGTGGAAGAAGGCTACATCAAAGCTCAGATGAAGGGGCCTTTGAAAGGAGCGAACATTTCTTTTCCCCAAATTACCGTCACGGGAACCGAGAATCTTCTTATCTTAGCAGCTGTCGCCGAAGGAAAAACCATTATCCATAACGCCGCTTCCGAACCCGAAGTGGTCGCCTTGGGTGAGCTCCTTATTCAATGTGGCGCCCAGATTTCTGGTCTTGGAACTTCGATCATCGAAGTCATCGGGACTAAACTTAAAGCCCCTCAGGGCAAAGTCGCTATTCCAGCCGATCGTATCGAAGCGGGAACCTGGATTGCTATCGCAACGGCCACGAGAAGCGAACTTACCGTTAATGATCTCGAAGTGGATAAGTTGGGGAGCGTGCTCAAAGTATTTCAAGACATGGGAGTCCGTTTTCACCCGAACGCCCAAGGCACAAGCTTACGAGTCGAGCCAGCCGATCATTACAAACCGATAGAACTTGTGACGGCACCCTATCCGGGATTTCCGACAGATATGCAGGCTCAGCTCTTGAGCGCGCTTTGTCTTGCCGAAGGAACCAGCTTCGTAAAAGAGAATATTTTTGAAAACCGATTTATGCACGTGGCTGAATTAGACCGAATGGGAGCCAAGATAACTATCGACAATAATATTGCGATCGTCGAAGGCCCCGTGAAACTTCAGGGCGCTCCCATCATGGCGACCGACCTTCGGGCCAGCGCTTCCTTAGTGGTGGCGGGATTGTGTGCTCAAGGACAAACCAAAATCAGTCGCATCTATCATCTAGATCGCGGCTACCAACGCCTCGATCAAAAGCTCAACAAACTGGGCGCCAAAATCACCCGCATCCAAGAACCTGCGTGACGACTCTTGGTAAAAAGGGACCACGGTAGAATCAAGTTTCTAACGCAACAGTTCCTCCCTTCCCCTGTGGGGTTCTAAACCCGAGGGACTGATTTCTGTCTCGTTCCCACAGCCATATTCTTTAAGAAGTAATTGGAATGCTGAAACTTGTGGTGAGCCGAGCAAAGCGTGATGAGATTGTCGGTGGTGCTGAGGCCCCCATGGGCGACCTGCTTAAGATGATGCGATTCTACCCAACGGCTGTTTTGGCATTGTTGTTGGTTGGGGTAGCGATACTGACACTGCCTTTGGTCTCGCAAGCTTACTGAGTGAGCAACGTGAGATGGGATAGCTCGTCCGGTTTTTACAGGGGGAACGTTTCTGTCTGAACCTAAATTTCTTTCAGCCTTTTTGATGGGGTCGTGCTTATCTAGGTAGGCCTTGGTTAGAAAATCCAAGGCGGCTTCGATTGAGATATTTTTCTTTTCTTTTTGAGACAGTAAGTCACAGACTCTTTTAAGTTTAGCTTCGAGCTCAGTAGATATCCCTACTTCGAGGCGTGACCTATTTTCGGTGATTGGCTTAATTCTAGTCTTTGCTTCTTGTTCGGGAAATTGCGTTACGATTTCTCTTCTTAAGTCGTTCTGAGACAGAGTACAGGCCTTCCCCAGCCATTCTTTTTTATTTTCAGGGGTGATAACGGAAACAATCCGCCTGGCATTGGATAAGTGAAGGTCTCCTTTGTCTATTAGGGTCTTAATCTCCGGCACTACGGCAATGGTCTTAGTCACAGCGCACAAGGCATAAGTGTCGTTCTCCGAGAGCGTAAGCCAAATCATGCAGTAGTCCTTTAAGTTGGCGTAGCCAAACTGCTGATAAATTTTATGGCTATCGATGTGAACTAAGATAGAGAGCAACTCGTATTGCGAACTCCTATAGGTTTTAGCTCTTTGTTTAGCTTCCTGGTGAAGTTCGAGGGCGGTTTTCATGAGGAACTCCTATCGTCGATAAGTAACTATTTTGTACGCTGCGTTAGAGAGGAATTCAAGAGATAAGAATGAAATCTATCGACGATATATCGTTTTTTTGTTTTCTCTGTCTGGACAGAAAACATAAAATTCGGAGCGGGGAGATGGTGCTGTCGCTTCGCTCATGGGAGCACTGAGCTTCCGACGCTTGGTGCTAGGTCACAAGGTTTGCATTAAAAAACGTTACTAGTGTGATTCGTGTTGCGCTAACTCGGCCGTGCATTGAACGGTGCTCGTTAAGTAAGTGACCGGTAGAGAGTTTGGTTTTTATTTCGATGGCGACTTCGAAGTTTTTTTTCTTTGTTCGAATTTTTTGGTTTGGGGGCTTACGGAACCTGGGTTTGGGGTGAGTAAGAGGCGTATTTTCGGGCTGGAACAAAAAAACGCTGGGTGTTGCGCTAAATTCTAGGGGCGACCCGATCTACTTTCCGGCCGGCGGTAAAAAGTACTAGGGCCTAGCCACATACCTTTTTACCACTAAAAGCTGTGCGGTAACTTTTGGGGAGTCGATTCTGAATCGGCGGGGTTTCCGAAGCTTCCATTGGGGTTCGAAGCTCCGGATAGCACTTGGTCGACATGATTTAGAAAAGTCCCTGAGGCAATTCCACCGGTATAACCCGGGAATCCATGCACGTACGAAACCGCACCCATCCACACTGGCTCCATCGTGCCGTCCGGATGGCTGATGCAGGTGATGCCTCCGCTTCCCGAATCTCCTTGTTGGACGGTACTTCCGTGATTTTTCGCTGGCCCATTTAACTTCACATTAAACGCGGCAAACGCCGGGTTGGAGTCTTTTAAATTACCCACGGTAAAAAGACCGCAGTTATTGATTGAGCGGTCTTCGTTGATGCTGCAGTTTTTTCCGAGCAGCAAAGGAAAGTGTTCGGCGTGATTCCCCTTCAATGTCGCGAATTCAGTAGGTGTCATCGGCCGAGTGATCGTTAGCTTTTTGGCATCCTCGCAGGGAATGGCCAAGGTTAAATGAGCGCCGTCATCTCCTCCCGAAATGGGTTCTGATTGGCTTTGCACGTCCAGGTCATAGGCATAAACCTGGGAGACTCCCGCGATGGTGATTCCGCTTAGCGTTCCGTTATACAGGCAGTGTTTAGCCGTGACCCCATCGGCGTAGCACTGGCCTTCCTTGCCAGGAACTTCGGGGGGAGTCTCTTTTGCTTTTGCAGGATCTTTGGCGACGAAGGTCATTCCGCAATGAAAGACTCCTGGATCGTTTTGGAAAGTCGCTGCCATTTCCGATGAGAATTTGGTCTCCCGCAATTTATTTAAGCAGGCCAAATCTTCGGGACTAAGGTTTTCTGGGTTGGCCTCTGGGCCGGGAACGTTTCCGGTGGTTCCGGGCCGAGATCGGTCGCTATTTCCTCTAGCTCCTCCGGGTTTCCCATTACCAATCGAAGGGCCCTTGCCTAAATCGTGCAATTCACGTCTGCCATTCACTGGCGGCGTCGTGTCTCCAGACGAAGCTGGCCCTTGTTGGGAATAATATTTGCGTACATCCGCAAGCGGCGGAGGTTCGGGCCGGTTCGGATTGGCGATCAAAGCCTTCTCGTTAATATTGCGGTAAATGTCGCTGGCGATTCCCCATTGGTACTCATTTCCCTGGTTCAAATGATTGTGCTGGGCAAGGCTTCCCGTCAATGCGAGTAGCTGGGCGTTGGTGAGTACATTAGGCTTTTTCAAAAGTTCTTTGATCTGTTTGATAGTCAGCCCGTTGCCAGCGACCGCTTCGGCCTCTTCGGGGTGTTCTTTAAGGTACGCTTTCTCCAGCGCTTCTTTAATCCCTTTGGGAAGTTCTGGCGTGGCATTGGGGGAATCGATCTCTCGTATCCCGAGCTCTTTCGTGGCGATGTCGCGGAGAAGGGCTTCATCGCTTGGGGCTTTCTTTTTATCGCCGTGCGCTTTTTTCTCGTTTTCTAGTTGGAGAATGGCCGCGATCTCCACTAACTGTTCCTTCGTCAGTTCTACCTTTGGCGCTTCACCCGAATCACGGTGGTCTAAAAGAGCTCGAAGACTTTTCAAAGTTAAAGGATTCTTGTCTTTAGGGTGAAGCGTAGCGAGTTGGCGATGAAGCGCTTCGGAAAGTTCATTGTTTTCAGAAAAACTAGAAATCGGGGCATCTTCTCCCCACGTTTTTAAAATCGCCATCCGCGATCGGACCAACAAATCATCGGGCTTCGATTTACCTTTGCGGATCGCATCGGTCAGCTCTTTATCGTAGCTCGCTAAATGATCGGACAGGTCTTTCACGGACTCTTGAATTTGGTGAAAGTTGCGGGGCTTTTCATCCGCTCCAATGACCTGACTGGAAAAGATGACGCTTAAAAAGAGAAAAGAAATAAAAGTTCGCATCCGCTTATTATAGCGCAACCGAGAATCCAATTTTTGACAACGCATTGCGCTAGCTCTGCTCTTCCGTTTGCCTATCCAAGCGCACTGCTTTGCGGTACATTTTCGCCTTCATCAGCATTTGGAGGCACCGCATGAAAAATTTTCTACTCTTAGCGATCGCAACGTTGACCCTTTCCGCCCAAGTTTATGGCGTGGATAGGCCAGGCGGCTTGGTGAGCACAGCTACCAGTATTCCTAAAAACACTTATGAAGTTATTTTAAGCCCGGCCTACGCGGTTTCTCCTGGCGGAGCTTATCTTTCTTCTGAACTTCGCATGATGCCTTGGGACGATGTGGGTTTAGCCTTTGGATTTGGCGCCGGTGAACTGGGATTTAATATTGGCGGCAATGGAACTTGGTTTGTCTCGCCTGATGTCGCTGGCGGACAACCTGCTTTCGCGGTTCAAGGCGGACTGTATTTCAATCGAGTCGCTTCGCTAAACTATTTTGTTCTTCAAGTGACTCCAAAAACGAGCAAAACGTTTCAAACCTCTTGGGCCAAAATCACGCCTTACGCTGGATTGCCTTTGGGACCGTCTTTCGCTTTGGGCGGAGCGGCTACCAATCAATTCACGATGAAAGCCTCGACCGGAGTTGAGTTCGCCATGAAAGACTGGGGCGGCCTACACGTTTGGACGGAATTCGGCTTCGGAATTTTGCACAGCGTCCACGAGCTTGTGCTCGGTGTCTCTTTTCCGTTTACCGCTCTGGCTGGTTAACTTCTTCTTGAACTGGTGAATCGACCGGAGGGGCGGCAGGAGTCGCTCCGGTTGTCGCCGCAGGCTCTGGAATGGAAGCAGGCGCCGGTTGGGCCGGTGGTGGCGGAGCTGGCGTCGCTTCACAGTGCGCATCCTTGGGCTCGGTTCCCGGACGAAAGTATTCCAAATACTTTTCCACGGTGGTTCCCGGCGGGTTTACCATCTGCCCCAAGGGCGTTCTTTCAATCTCACACTTCATTAATCCCTGTGGAGGAACAAAATCGACATCACTGCGCGCGGAGCCCACATTTCTCATGAAGTCTAGCCAAAGTGGCAAGGCAGCGGCAGCCCCTGTGAGGCCAACCTTTTCTTCTTCATCGTACCCAACCCACACCAGCACTAAGAGCTCAGGCGAGAACCCGATAAACCACGCGTCCTTCGCTTCGTTCGTCGTTCCCGTTTTCCCGGCAAAATTGGGGAAGGTCATGCCGCTGTATTTCGTTCCGATACTCGCGGTTCCGTGAATGAAAGTGCCTTTCATTATATTGATCGTCTGAAAGACCGGCTGCGCGGGTAAGCGGTCTTCAAAGGTCAGCCGATTTTCCAAAATAATATTTCGATTGGCGTCATACACTTCAAGAACGGGTCGCAGATTACATCCCATCCCAAGATTAGCAATCGTAGTGTAGGCCTCGGCGAGCTCCAAAGGACTTACGTCGGCACTTCCTAAACTCAAGCTGGGAACTACGGGTAATGTCGATCGGATTCCCGCTCTAGTGAGGGTATCTACGATTGCGGGCACTCCGATTCGTTGGGCGATGCGCGCGGTCGGAATGTTGATCGAATGTTCGACAGCCTCACGAACGGTGACCATTCCTTTGTACTCGGGCTCATAGTCTTTGGGTTTCCAATTCTGCTTGTCGTAAGCCCACTCCAAGGGAGCATCGTCAAAACGGGTGAGGGGAGTGATAGGCCCTTCGGGCGTATCGGATCTTAGCGCCGAAAGCGCTACAAAAGGCTTGAAAAGCGATCCAGGCTGTCTTTTCCCCTGAAGCACTCGATTGAACTGCGTTTGCCGATAATGTCTTCCGCCTTGAAGCGCTAATACCGAACATTGAGCGGGATTGACGGCAATGAGTGAAGCTTGAAGTTTGTGCCCTTTTTTTGCTTTAGCTTTTAGCGAGGGCACATCTTTTTGTAATCGGTCGACCGTATCGGAGAGCACCTTCGAAGCGTCCGCTTGAAGCGCGGGGTTTAAGCTCACGTACAAAGTGATGGCTTCCGTTTCCAATCGACTGGTCACATCTTTTGGGAGTCGGTCCGTGACGAAATCGAGGTAGTAATCAATATCATCTA
>JBBQIT010000097.1:0-10343 GCA_038325205.1 Bdellovibrionota bacterium | reverse complement strand
TTGGCTCATGGTCACGAGACGTGAGAAATTACGAATCGCAAACCGTTTCGACAGTATCTTCATTATAGCATAGGCATCGGTATAGCTCGTAGGCTCTGCTGTCGTACCAATCACATGTTGATGACTAGCCGCAGCGAACTGAAGCACTCCCCAGTTTAACCCCGAGGAATGGTCGAAAAGTATGGTGTCGTACTGTCTTCCCGCCGTTTCTATTTCGAAGAAAATTTGGTTACGCGCCGCCTCAGAAAGTTCTTCAAGTCCAATGACGCCAGATGGCGAGGCCAAGAGACTCAAATTTTTGGAGACGGGGTGGATCGCTTGGGCCAAACCAATCTCTCCCGAGAGCACCTGCTCCACCGACCATTGCGGCCTGACTCCCAAAGTGAGGCTCAATTTCCCCAAACTCCAATCTCCGTCGACAAGGAGAGTGTTGCTGCCGGCTTTCGCCCACAGCGCCCCGAGATTTGCGACGAGAGTGGTCTTACCCACTCCCCCCTTACCGCTCGCGAAAGAGATCACTTTTGTTTTCATAAAGACACTCCGTTATTCAGAAAGTGGCCGGCTGCGAAGAATGAAGTTGGCTAGTTCGTTACTCTCAAAGAATTTAAAAGCTGTCTTGAAAGACAAAGACAGAGAAGCTCCCATGAGCGGAAGCTTGGTTTGTTTCAAAATATCAAAAATGATTCCATATTGAGAAGTGACGTCCATTCTCGTAAAAGCGACTGCGGCGATATTCAGTCGAGTTTTCGCCAGATCGATCTGACGAATGAGCTCGGAAAGTCTCGAAGTCGCATCCAAGACAACCACGACAGATCGTTCTGAACAAGCCCTTTCAATCTCGTTCCATCGTTCTTCGGAGCCTTCTAAGTTGTGGCTGGGGAGCGCTGGACTATCCGCGAAAGAAAGATCCTCTTTTTTTCTGGCTTGTCCTTCGTTGTAGTACGACACTTGAATGAGTTTCGCATAGGAAGCTAGCTCTTTGCGACCTAGGAGTTTTCGTTGGTCGCAGCTTACTAAAGCGACGCGATTGCCGTCCGCTTTCGAGTGAAGCGCTAGCTTTACGCATAAAGAAGTTTTTCCACTGCCGGCAACCCCTACCACCGTCCAGTGGGACCGTTGCGCCAAGATCGCAGGAGCTAACGTTGTCATGTAAGGGGTGACCAAACGTAACTTGGCCTTTTCTAAAAACGAAGGGTTCGCGAGATCTTTTTTCGGATAGTCGTATTTAAGACGCTTGCCCAACTCTTCGGCGGATTCAGAGGAAAATCCCAAGCGAAGCCACATCGTTTCTAAGTTTTCCTGCTTAGGCCTAGCGGCCACCCCCGAAACTTCGGCATAACGGCTGGGGCCCTGTTTTCTCACACTACCTTGGGGAGCTTCCTCTTCAAGCACGTGGCGGCGTTTGCGATGGGGGAATACTTGGGCCAAATCATCTTCGCTAAAGCTTTGAACCACTGGCTCCGGCAAAGTCTCAGAGATTTGCGTGGATTCAAAGGCGGCAGTGACTTCCACCAGATTCTTGTTGAACCACTTCCCTTTGCGATTTTGCGTCGACAAGATAAGAGCATTGGGGCCAAGCTCCGTCTTAACCATAGACAAGGCCTGTTCCAAAGACTCGGCTTCAAATTTTTTCACGAACATGGTGAAGTTCTCCTATAAGCAAATGGGAAACTAGGCCTCGACGGTGGCTATAGACTTAACTTTGGCAAAAGGAGCAATCTCATTTGCCGAGACAATGCTTAAGTTGGGAATAAAGCGTTCGACCAATTTCTTAAGTTGCGAACGTATGACGGGGTGACAGAGCAACACAGGAATCCCTGAGTTAAATACCGTGCTCTCCATCGTCATTTGAAGCTGCTTCACCAATCGTTCGAAGTAGCCGGGTTCGAGGTTGATCATCGAGGTCCCTTCGTGCTTTTGGTAAGCGCGAATCAAAGTCTCTTCGGTCCGTGGCTCCATCGTAATGACTTCGAGATCGTGAGTTCCCAAAGTCAGCCGATTGGTAATGGTTCTAGCGAGTGCCGCGCGAACATATTCGGTGAGAGCTTCAGGGTCTTTGCTCTGGGGACCGTGATTGGCCAAAGCTTCAAGAATCGACAATAAATCGCGAATGGGTACCTGCTCTCTCAGTAGGTTCTGGCAAACTTTAAGTACCGTGCCCAGCGGAAGTACGGTCGGAATCAACTCTTCGACCACTTTGGGGTGAGTTTTGGCCACATTTTCGATGAGCCCTTGAAGCTCCTGACGACCAATAAGCTCAAAGGATTGCTTACGAATGGTTTCAGACAAGTGGGTCGCGATAATGGTCGAGGGGTCGACTACCGTATAACCTGCAATTTGAGCCCGCTCGCGCTGTTTCTCTGAAACCCACAGTGCCGGGAGACCAAATACAGGCTCTTTAGTTTCGATGCCGGACATCTTAGCTTCAACATTGCCTGGATCCATCGCCAAGCAGTAGCCGTTCATAAGTTCGCCACCGGCAACCGACACCCCTTTAATCAAGATCGAGTACTGGCCCGGTTGTAATTCCAAATTGTCCTTAATTCTTACTTTCGGCACGACAATGCCTAGGTCTTTCGCGAACTCTTTTCGAAGTTGATAGATTCTATCGACGAGGTCTCCCTTTTGTTCAGGGTCCACCAAGTTGACCAATCCGTAACCCACTTGAAGCTCGAGAGCGTCTACTTCCGGCGGCACGTTCGTCTCAACACTCGCCTGCTCGACTTGCTTGCGCTCTTCCACCTTCTTTTTCGCGGCCGTATCCTTCTGATGCTGGGTAACCACATAAGAAATCATCCCCATGATACCGGCGACAAAGAAGAAAGGAATGCCGGGGATGCCGGGCATGAGTCCAATAAAGAATACGATACCCGCCGTGATTCCCATAGCTCGCGGCTGTAAAAAGATCTGAGCCGCGACGTCTTTGGAAAGGTTGCTTCCCGAAGCCGCACGAGTGACTACGATACCAGCCGCGGTTGAGACAATAAGTGACGGGATCTGAGTCACGAGACCATCACCGATGGTCATTAACGTGTAGAGCTCGGCCGCTTGTGCCAAGGGCAATCCCTTTTGGAAAGCGCCGATGGCAAGACCGCCGATGATGTTAATAAAAGTGATTAAAATGCCAGCGATCGCATCTCCGCGCACAAATTTGCTAGCACCATCCATGGCTCCGTAGAAGTCAGCTTCGGTCTCAACTTTTTTACGACGCTCTCTCGCCTGGTCTTCAGTAATCAAACCTGCATTTAAGTCCGCATCGATGCTCATCTGCTTTCCAGGCATCGCGTCCAAAACGAAACGGGCGGCGACTTCGGCGACTCGACCGGAACCTTTGGTGATTACGACGAAGTTAATAATGATTAGGAGCACGAAGATAACGACACCGACGATGTAACTACCTCCTACTACCATTCGACCAAAAGTTTCGATCACATGGCCTGCGGCTGCAGTACCCTCGTTTCCGTGCAAAAGCACAAGTCTCGTAGTCGCTACGTTTAGCGACAAGCGAAACAACGTCGAGAAAAGGAGGACTGTCGGGAATACGGAGAAGTCTAAAGGTCGTGCGGCGTACACAGCCACCAAAAGGATGGCGATGGCCATCGTGAGGTTACCAACGAGAAAGATATCCATCAGAAAAGGCGGAATGGGAAGAATCATCATGAGCAAGGTGCCCAAGATAGCGATCGCTATCATGAGGTCACTATGCTGCATTAGCTTATTTAGATTGATAGGAAGTCTAAATTCGTTTTCCATTCGCTACCCCTTTGAGCCGGTACACGTAGGCAAGAACTTCGGCAACGGCTTTGTATAATTCTCTGGGAACGTACTGATTAATTTCTATTTCTTTATAGATGGCTCGAGCTAACGGCTTATTCTCGACGACCGGAATTCTGTGAAACCGAGCAATCTCTTTCATCTTCTGAGCGATGACACCGGCGCCCTTTGCGACCACCTTCGGTGCGGCCATCGTGTCGGCGTCGTATTTTAGAGCCACCGCTAAATGAGTCGGGTTGGTTACGATGACGTCGGCCTTGGGAACCGCATCCATCATTCGCCGACTCGCCATACGGCGCTGAATACTTCGAATCCTCGACTTAATAAGAGGATCACCTTCACGCAGCTTAAACTCTTCTTTCGCCTCGCGCTTGGTCATGCGCATCTGCTTCTCTAACTGGAACCGCTGGAAGCCGTAATCCAAAGCCGCCATGAAGAGCAGTGCAAACAGGATCGTGAAAAAAAATTTCCCGACGGTATTCAGTGTTAAATTGACGCCCTCGGGAAGCGTCATCGATAAGTAATTCCCAATTCCAGGAGCTTGTCCTTTTACGAAGTTGTAGACGATTAAGCCTACTACTACCAACTTGATACCCGCTTTTAATCCCTCAACCGTTCCCTGCCATGAGAAAATCTTTTTGAATCCGTTGATGGGATTCAATCGATCCCAGTTGGGGCTCAAAGGTTCCGTGGTGATATGAAATCCCACTTGAGCGACACAAGCGAAAAACCCGGCGGCCACCGTGACTCCCATTACCGGGAGCGCCATCCAGCCCCAGTGGTGGAACATGTCCACTCTAAGGTCCAAAAAAGAGTCTCTCGTAAAATCCGGCTTGGTGAATCCAAAAAACTTATGGGCCATCGCCTGGAACTCACGAAGAAAGATCGAAGCCATGGAGTACAGCGAAAGCCCTACCGCCATCATGACCGCTACCGAGAGCAATTCCCGGGACATAGCGACCGTACCTTGGTTGCGGAACTCTTCCCGCCTAAAGCTAGTCGCTGCTTCTGTGCGATCTTCTGTGGACTTTTCATTATCAGCCACGGGTTACACCACTCGCATTAGGGAACTCATGTCGCCCAGCATTTCGCCGAGAACATTTTCAATGTAAGACAGCATGTCAGGCGCTAAAAAGTAGATCGTACAAAGCCCCAACATGATGGTGACTGGAAAACTAAAGAGCATAATATTCATCTGCGGCATCATTCGGGAGAGCACTCCCACCGCAACATTCGTAGCTAAGATCAGCAGCGTAAAAGGGGCAGCCATCTGGACCGCCATGATAAAAATCTTCCCGGTAATTCGAATAAATTCGGCAAGCACCGCGGTGGTCGCAAAATCGTGACTGATTGGTGCCGTTACGTCGTAACTCATCACAAAGAGCTGAAGGACTTTGTGATGCATGTCCGTGAAGAAAAACACCATGAGGATGAGCCATCCCTGAAGGGCGACTAAAATCGACGTCTGAGATTGATTAATAGGATCGACTATTCCGGCGGCGCCAAATCCCATTTGAGTTCCGATAAACTGAGAAGCTAACGCCACTCCCTCAAAAGTGACGTAAGACGCAAAGCCCATGAGCAGACCGACGGCGGATTCTCTCAAGGCAATTCCCCCAAGACCAGCCAACGATTCGGGCAAAGGCGCTAGCTGGCTTTTCAAAATAGGAAAAAGTGCCAGTGAGAGCACCAGAGAGAAAAGTATTTTTACTCGAGGGGGAATGTTGTTGTGCGAAAAGCCAGGCATAAGCAAAAAGAGGCCCAGCATGCGCAAAAATATCTGGAGGACGCTAAGGTACGACATCCAGTCTTTAGGATAGAGTGCATTCATTTATCGGATTACGTGAGGAATGCTTTCAAAAAGTTGTACGGTAAAATCGGTTAAAATGTCGGTCATCCAAGGAGCAAACAAAACGAGAGCAAATAACATCGCCGCCATTTTGGGGACCACTTGAAGGGTTGTCTCACTGATCTGAGTAACGGCCTGAAACACGTTCACCAAGACACCGACGACAAGCCCGAAAAGTAGCAAAGGAGCCGATAGCATCACCGCCAGTTTGATCGCCTGCCGTGTGATATCGAGTACTTGATCCGATTGCATGACTCTCCCCTTTTATTAGCCGAAGCTACGCACTAACGACCCAATAATCAGACCCCAACCATCTACCAACACGAACAGAATCAGCTTGAAAGGCAGGGAAATGATCACGGGCGGAAGCATCATCATGCCCATGGCCATGAGAACGGCTGCGACGACCATATCGAGGACCAGGAAGGGAATGTAAATCATGAATCCGATCTGAAATGCGGTCTTCAGTTCAGAAATCATGAAGGCGGGAATTAGGAGGTAGGTAGGAACATCAGAACGTTTCTTAGGCTGTTCTAATTTAGCTAATTTTACAAAAAGGCCAAGGTCCTTATCTCGGGTTTGCTTGAACATAAAACCACGAATGGCAGCTTCCGATATCGACAGGGCCTCCATCTGAGGCATATTTCCATCGAGATAAGGGGTTAAAGCTTGAGTGTGGATCGTCTGCCAAACAGGAGCCATGATAAAAGCGGTTAAAAAGAGAGACATGGCGACGACCAATTGGTTTGGTGGCAACATCTGGGTGCCGATCGCTTGGCGCAAGAAAGAAAGTACGATTACAATTCGCACAAACGACGTCATCATAATCAGGATCGAAGGGGCCAAAGCCAAAATCGTGAGAAGTGCCAGGATCTTTAGGACAACGGCTGTCTGTTCAGGGCTATTGCCTCCATTGCCGAGGGAAATCTGAAGCGGAGGTAAAAGATTACCCAGAGGAGAAGGAACATTCTTCGCCCAGGTAACGCTCGTCATTTTTTCGAGCAGCGAAAAATACGCTGTCATGTATTCACCCGCGGAGCATTTTGAAATTGTTTAAGGCGGCCGTACTCTTCATTCACGGCAACTTTGAAGTCATTACGCTCAAGATTTGCCTCTTCCGCATACTGTTCTTGAAGCTTCGGCAGGCCCGAGAGCATCGAAACACCCTGTGAACTAACTCCGACCAATACAAATTCATTGCCGATCTTTAGCAGTGATACTCCGGCCTTGTTCCCGACGGCGCAGTAACTAAGCTGTTCGATAAGATATTTACGCGAGCCCTTCTTAATGGGGCCTCGCGTTTTCAAGAAGCGAGCAAAAAAGTAGGTTGCTAATCCCGCAAGAATAAAGACAAATACGACCAGGGCGAATTGCATTGAGCTTGGGGTAGCCGCTAATGGCTTAGACACCGTAGCCATAGACGCGATTGGGGTATCTTCCTCGCCGAGGAGTTGAGCGGTAGAATTAACCCCCTTAGGGAAATCAACCATCAACCGTACCAAGTTACCTTCCCGATTCAAATGAAGACGTTGCTTCAACTCGTCAGTACTTCCATTTAGAACAATGCGGGACTTGACCGTATTCTTATCGACCGTAAAAGTGCCAATTCTTCGGATAAGAGCGTGGGGGGCCGTCTGTTCCGGAGCCTGTTTGGCAGAATCACTCATCTCAACATCAGTAAAAGTGAGCTCAACCACATTGTTGTCCACTGTCATCGTTGGCAACGGAGCGTCTTTGGCTAATGAGAACGAAATATTCGCTTCGTTAGTTCCCGTCACCTTTACGGAGCCCAGAGAAGCGCCAAATCCGCTATTCAGGGTGAGAAGACTCGCAAGAACAACAATTGATCTGAAGTTCATTTACTCTCCCAGTTGTCGAATGCGTTGCGTGTGGCTAACGATATCGGTCAAACGAATTCCAAACTTCTCATTAACAACGATCACTTCTCCGCGAGCGACAGTGCGATCGTTGACCAAGATCTCAAGAGGTTCACCAGCCATCTTGCTTAGTTCGATGACCGAACCTTTGTGAAGTTTAAGCAGGTCTTGAACCAAGATCTTAGTGCGGCCCAGTTCTACCGATACTCTAAGAGGAATATCCAAAACGAAATCTAAATTCGGCTCGGCCGCTGCATTGACGTGAAGTTTTAACTGAGGCTGAGACGCATCGACTTCCGCTCCCGCTGTCGTCGTGGCTTCAGTCTTAGGTGTTTTTGCGCTTTCCATAACTCTATCCCCCAGGTAATTGAAAATGATGAAATGAAAGTGGTTTAGGTGGTCTTTCGACTATCCACAAAATTGGTTAAACGGATCGCCCGATTTCCCCGGCAGACTCCCATCAGACCTTCGATCTTTGCGATCCCTTCGAGAGAGGCGTGCAAAGGAGAAGCCGCATCTTGGGTGAGCGGAATAATGTCGCCAACTTTAAGACTCTTTACGTCGGTTAGATTTTTCATCGTATTGCCTAACTCGACCCGAAGGTCTAAGGGAAGCGAGTTAAGCTCAGTCAACCAGTGCTCTCGCCAAGAATCGCTTTCACCCGAGATCTCACCCGTTACGTTGACAGAAAGGTTTTGCTGAATAGCATCCATCGGACGCACTTGCAAAATGACGACAAAGGACCCGGAGAGATTTTCGAACTCAATCTCGAAAGTCACAATAGCAACCGGCTCAGAACCGTGAATGCGCCCCACGAAATGAGGATTCGACTCAGAACGGCTGTATTTAAGCTCAAGCGGAAAGTTCAATTTCCAGGCCTCTTGCATGTCCTTGATCGCAAGCTCACAGACCTTTTGAATCATGTTGCTTTCAATCGTCGTAAATTCTTCGCGGCCACCGATCTTAGAGAAAGGACGTTCAGAACCGCCATAGTAAGCATCGATCAAAGCGTAAGTGAGTTTTGAACTCATCACCAAAACCATGAAGCCTTTGAGATTACTCATCTCGATGATGTTGAGGGAGGTCGGGAGCAGAATGTTGGAGAGATAATCCGAGAAGCGAATGAAGTCGGTGTTGGTGCAATTTACCACTACACTCTTTTTTAGCGTGTTGGACAAAGTGGCACGGAATATCCGAGAAAATCTTTCGTGAATGCCCTGCAAAGCCACTAACCGGCTTCGCACGATCTTTTCATGGGTGGTGAGATCGTAAGCTATCCAATCCTTTTTACCCACTTCCGCCGCCGCAGCCATAGCCTCTTCTGTCTCGATACTGCCCGCAGAAACGGCTGCTAGTAGGGCATCAATTTCTGTTTGTGAGAGGACTTCGGCCATGATGAAAGCTCCAGTTTGTAGGGGAGAGAGTTGGGACTGGGTACGTTCGTATCAATTGAAATGGAACTGAGTGAAATAGACTTCTTTCACTTTGCCGCCCGACAATAGATGGTTGATCGATTGGATAATGTCGGAACGCAAAACTTTTAACCCGTTAGCCGCTTTTAGTTGTTTATAGCTTCGGCTGGTAAGAAGCACGATCACGGAGTCGCGGATCGCGGCCTTTTTGCGAGAGACTTCGTCTTCTAGCACCGGATCACTTAATTCGAGTTCCATTTGCACTTGAAGAAATTTGGGGCCTTGGTCGGAATTTACATTCACCAAAAAGCCCTCTAGGGCATACAAAACGCCTAGATTTTGCGGCTGCAATTCCTTGCCGACAGTAAGTGCCCCCTCTTCTGTTGATGCGACCGGGGCCTTTCGGCTCGCCGTCTGCAGTTCATGCATTCTGACCCAGAGCTTTTGCATGAAGTATCCCATGCCGCCGAGAGCCAAAACGTTCACTCCGACTAGGGCTAAAATCGCCACCCCGATCCAATCCGTCTTTTTTCCGGCGGTTAGCTGAGACTTTTCTTCGGCTTCCTGCGATTTTCTTTTGGCTTGGGCTTCTGCCATCAGTGCTCCTTTAGGGGATAAACACACTTCGTCAGTGCAAGCTCGGTGCCCACCGCAAACATGGAAATGATTCAACTTTTTATGCCTTGGACGTCAGACTCGCTGACTAGGCGTCAACGAATTGGCGCAGTAGCGATCTCTCGCGCTGCGCCATCAGGGGATTGTTCGCAAGATTAATACGTGTAAACGTTGATCGTTAAATAATCGTAAAGCTGGGGGTAGTTCTGTTGGCAGTAGCCCTTCCAGAAATAATTCCAGTCATATGGATTGTAGTTATATTGTTGGGCAACCTGCTGCCAACCCTGCCACATGTTATTCCAGTAAGGCACGTATTGCGGTTGCTGAGCAAAATATCCGTACACGGGACCAAACTGCTGCGGCATCTGCTGATAGGGAGGTTGATAATTCTGAGGCGGCAGCGGCAAATTCGCAGGCGGCTGCTGATAGTTTCCACCACCATAGTTATAACCGTACGGCGCATTTCCAACCGACGTAAAATCTGCATTTTTCCCGCAACCAAATAGCAAAACTAAAAGTGCGAGCGACAACAACTTTCGCATAACCAACTATCCTCTAAAAATGTCGTTCGATAACCTACCTAATACTATGCAACGCATGCCAAGCGCCGTATTCATGAGATCCATTGTGGTTTTTGAAGGCGGTTCGTCTGAGACTAAGACAAGCCGAGTGACACTTTTTGTCTGGGCAAGTGTATACACGATGTCGTCACGTCCCTCGTCGTCATTGCGAGGCCGAAGAGCGCAGCAACCTTTGGCTAGTGGAAAATTGGTTTCCTAGGAAACATAATCCGACTTGTCCGGCGTAGCCGAAGGC
>JBBQIT010000096.1:0-10355 GCA_038325205.1 Bdellovibrionota bacterium | reverse complement strand
ACACACCCGCGTTGATCAACTCTTCAATGCTAGCGTTTTTGATCCCTTCTAATCCACCGAAGGCGATGAGAAGTTTTTGGCGCGTTTTCTCGGCGACTCCTTTGATCTCCACCAACACCGATTCCCCCAACGTTCCTTTATCGCGGCGTTTGCGATGGCTTGTAATCGCGAAGCGATGAGATTCATCTCTTACCTGTTGCAGGAGCATGAGAGCAGGGTGCCCCTCTTTGAGTACGATGGGATTTTTTCTGAAAGGAACAAAAATTCGTTCTTCCGATTTTTCTACTGTTTTTCGGGTAAATCCGCTTTCGGTTCTAGACTTCGCCAAAGAGCAAACAGGAATTTTTACGTTAAGCTCCTCTAACGCCCTCATCGCCGATTGTAGCTGTCCTTTTCCCCCGTCAATGAGAAGCAGATCAGGTGGTGGTGGATCGGGTTTTCCAAAACGTCTGTGGACAATCTCGTAGATCATCGCAAAATCATCCTGACCTTCGACAGTTTTCGGATAATAGAGCCGATATCTCGCTTTAAGCGGTTTTTCGTCGGCGAAATGGACGAGAGAGACGGTAGGCTTAGTCCCTTGAAGGTTCGAAACATCGATACCCTCAATACTGTGCGGGCAGTCTTTAAGATCGAGGACTTTCTGCAGCTGACTCGACGCCGACTCCCTAGAGTCTTTGTGTTCATCCAAATACAGAAGTTTGGCATTTTGTTGTGCCATTCCTAAAAGCCGCATTCCCTTTTCTCCGCGCCTGACGCGGACCCGAACCGGCTTTTTTGCTTTCTCGATCAAAAACTTCTCTAAGGTAGCGCGATCCGGGAAGTCGCTCGCGATCCAGACTTCATCGGGAATCAGCGACACCGTGTAAAACTGCTCTAAAAAAGTACGGGTGGCATCTTCCATCGTCTCGAACGCCAGCGTCATCTTTTGTCCACGACGACCGGTCAAAAAACCGGAGCGGACGAATAGGACCACCCATTGCACTTCGCCGTTGTTTTCGTAACAGCCCACGACATCGATATCACGAAGGGTGTCCGACATCACCGCACCCTGTTTCTCGGTGATCTTTTCGACGGCGTGGATTTTGTCTCGGACCGTTTTCGCTCGCTCATACTCCATGTGATCTGAGGCCCGTTTCATCTCCGCTTTGAGATCTCGGAGCAGAATCTGTTTTTTTCCTTTTAGAAAAAGGACGGCTTCCCGAATCTGTTTTGCGTAAGCTTCTTGGGTCACATAATCGACGCAGGGAGCGGTACAAATGCCTATCTCGTAATTGAGGCAGGGACGCGTGCGATTTTTAAATTTCTGATCCGTGCAGTCACGGATTTGGAACGTCTTTAACAAAAACCGGCCGACCTCATTGACTCCCGCACTGAAAGGTCCAAAGTATTTTAAGTGTGGCGAAGGAATCACTTTCCGCGTGATTCGAAATTGCGGATAAGGATGGGTAAAATCTAAAACGACGTAGGGATAATTCTTATCGTCTTTAAGTCGGACGTTATACCGCGGCCGATGCTTTTTAATGAGATTGCATTCAAGTAGCAGGGCCTCAAGTTCGGTAGTGGTAACGGTAACTTCAATTTCGAAGATCTTTCCCACCAAAAGGCGAGTGCGGCCCGGTAAAGACTCTATCTTTTGGAAGTAGGATTTAACTCGGTTTCTAAGATGCTTCGCTTTGCCGACATAAAGGATGCGCCCGTAAGCATCCTTCATTAAGTAGACCCCTGGATCTTTGGGCAGTGATTTGGCCCGTTCTAAGAGTTGTGCCTGCCTAGGTGATTTTGTCGTCATGGTGCCTTCGGGTTCATTATAGTCGAGCCTAATGACAAAGCGGCCTTTCTCCTTAACAGTGGTTTCATGCCGATGAAGCGCCTCTTTTTTGCCATCCGACCCAGCCCCGAGATATTACGGGAACTTCAGGCACGCCAACAAGTGTTCAAAGATAATGCCTGTTTAAAGTCTCATGCGAAAGTCTGTCGTTGGATCGATCCTAAAGACTTGCATATGACTCTGCATTTCTTGGGACCGGTGGTATCGGAAGAACGAGCTCGTATAGAACAAGGGCTGAGCGCCATGCCGTGGCCTCCGGCTTGTTCCCAGCGGCTCGATCATCTGGTCGCTTTTCCCAAAAAACCAGAAGCTACAGTGGCAGGAATCGGTGGATTAAACGCTTCTTTAGAAGAGCTTCATATGAGGATGAAGCCCGTTATTCAAAGTTCGGGGCTAATCTTAGAGCAGCGTCGGTTTTATCCTCACGTGACCTTTGTCCGGTTCCAAGAGGCAGTGGAGCTAGTCGAGCCGCTCCCCGTCTTCTCGCTTATCGACTGGCCTATCCAGGCGGTGACCCTCTTTGAAAGCGTCCCCACCCCTAACGGCTCTCGGTATGAAATCCTTAGGGAATTTCCCCTTGCTCCTGCCTAGACCCCGTGTTAACCATGCGAGCTAGTGTTTTAGTTGTTATTACACACGCCCCATTGAATTCTCTGGTCTCTCGATCGGAGGGCCCTGGGGCGGAGGTCAAACCGGAGGAAGACATGCCCGAAATTTCCATGAAAAATATGCTCGAAGCTGGCGTCCATTTTGGACATCAGACTCACCGTTGGAACCCAAAAATGAAGCCGTTCATTTTTGCTCCTCGTAACGGAATCTACATCATCGATCTCGAAAAAACGGTCCGGCACATGAAAGATGCCTGCGCTTTCCTTAAGAACGTGGTTGCGGATGGCGGGAAAGTTCTTTTCGTAGCCACCAAAAAACAAGCTACGGTTGTGGCGCGTGAAGCGGCCAATCGAGCCAATATGCCTAACGTGACGGAACGTTGGTTGGGCGGCACTTTAACCAATTTTGCGACGATTCGACGCGGAGTCGAAAAACTCGAAGAGCTTGAGCGTTGGAAAGAAGACGGCACATACGCCGCTCTTCCCAAAAAAGAGACTGTGATGCTCGAGCGTAAGAGAAAGAAACTCGATTCGAGCTTGGGTGGTATTCGCCATCTTAAGGGGCTTCCGGCGGCCATGTTCGTTATTGATCCTGAGACTGAGCGGATTGCCGTTCGTGAAGCGAATCGTTTGGGAGTTCCTGTGGTGGCGTTGGTCGATACCAACTGCAATCCGGATCCTATCGATTACGTCATTCCTGGTAATGACGACGCTTTGAAATCGGTAACGCTTTTTGTGAATTTGATCGCCGATGCCTGTATCGAAGGCGCGCAGGCTTATGAACAACGCATGCGCGGTGGTTCGGCTCAGAAGGATACTTCTCATAGCGAAGTGCCCGCCGAAGGCGGAGTTCCGGCGGTGGCCGCGGGTCCTGTCGTTGAACGTGTCGTTCGCAAACAGAAGCTGAAGATTCCGACGGAGATCGACTACCGTGAACCGGCTGAAGGTGAGGAAGAAACTCCTGCCGTCGAAGGTGCTGGCGTTGAGCCGGAAACTCCAGAAGGCGAAGGCAAGCCCTAGACTCTTGTCGGGCCAGTATTTAGGAGATAGACAGTGACCACTGCGAGTAGTGCGACTCAAGTTAAAGAACTAAGAGAAAGAACCGGCGCCGGCTTTATGGAGTGCAAAAGAGCACTCGAAGAGACGGGAGATATCGACAAAGCGATCGATTTTCTTCGCCAAAAGGGTTTGGCTTCTGCTCACAAAAAGCAGGGCCGAGCCGCTAATGACGGCCGGATCCATTCTTACATTCACGGCAACGGCAAAGTTGGCGTGCTTGTGGAAGTAAACTGCGAAACTGATTTTGTGGCGAAGACTGATGAGTTTCAAAACTTCGTTAACAACGTCGCTTTGCATATCGCGGCTGCCAGTCCCCGTTATCTCACTAAAGATGAAGTTCCTGCTGCTGAAGCCGACAAAGAAAAGGCAATCTTTCGCATCCAAGCCGAAGAGTCGGGCAAAAAAGGCCCGGTCATCGAAAAGATTGTCGAAGGAAAAATTGGCAAGTTCTACGAAGAGATTTGCTTGCTCCATCAGAAGTATGTGAAGGAGCCGGAGAAATCGATTGAGGACTTAGTAAAAGAGACCATCGCCAAGCTGGGCGAAAACATCGCGATTCGTCGCTTTGTACGTTTCCAGCTAGGAGAGGGCGCGAAAACAACTAGCACCTAAGCTAGAGTTTTTACGTCATAAGGACAGCATCGACGTGAGTTCTGAGAAACCTAAGTACACCCGTGTCCTTCTAAAATTAAGCGGTGAGGCTCTCGCTGGCGAGAAGACGTCTGGTATCAGCACCGACGTGATCAAGCGTATCGCGGCTGAGATCAAGGACGTCCACGCGCTTGGCGTTGAGATAGCCATCGTTTTGGGCGGCGGAAATATTTTTCGTGGCATCGCGGGAACGGCTCAAGGCATGGAAAGAGCTGCTAGCGACTACATGGGTATGCTCGCCACTGTCATTAATAGTTTGGCGCTTCAAGACTGCTTAGAAAAAGAAAACATTTATACCCGAGTGATGTCGGCTATTGAGATGCACCAGCTCTGCGAAGCCTACATTCGGCGTCGTGCGATGAGGCATCTCGAGAAGAAACGAGTGGTGATATTTGCTGCCGGAACCGGAAATCCCTATTTCACGACCGATACCGCCGCAAGTCTAAGAGCCATGGAAGTCGGCTCCCAAATTATTTTAAAGGCTACACGAGTGGATGGGGTTTATGACGCCGATCCGCTACTTCATCCTGAAGCCAAAATGTTCAAAAGCTTGTCTTATATCGAAGTGCTTCAGAAAAATTTGAAGGTCATGGATTCGACTGCGATTTCTCTTTGCATGGACCACAGTCTTCCTATTTTGGTTTTTAACCTCAATACTCCGGGAAACTTTAGACGAGTCGTCCTAGGAGAGCCTCTTGGCACGATGGTAAGGAGCGCGGTGTGATCGATCTGAATCTAACTAAAAAGCAAATGGAGAAGTCGATAGAGCATTTGCGTACCGAATTCTCTAGACTTCGCGTCGGTCGAGCAACGACTTCGATGGTCGAAGGCGTGAAAGTGGAAGTTTACGGAAGTGCGATGACCTTGAAAGAGGTAGCGGCTTTAGGAATTCCTGACGCGCGCACCATTACGATTCAACCCTGGGATCGAAGTGTTATCGGGGATATTGAAAAAGGCATCCTTGCTGCCAATCTTGGGCTAACTCCCATTAACGACGGAAAAATGATTCGTGTGAATTTGCCGCCTCTTACTGAAGATCGCCGCAAAGACTACGTAAAACAAATTAAGAAGTTTGGCGAAGACGCTAAAGTGACGGTCAGAAATGCTCGTCGCGATGCCATGGATGGCTTGAAAGAGGCCAAAGACAAATCCGAAGATGAAATTCGAGGCATTCAAGACACCGTTCAAAAATCTACTGATCACTTCATCACAGAGATCGACACCCTTGTGGATGCTAAATCCAAAGAGCTAATGACTCTATAAGGCTAAATGGGTGTCACTGACACAAAGCAGACTAAGAGCACTTCGGGAAATGGGGGATATCCTCATCACGTTGCCATTATCATGGACGGAAATGGTCGTTGGGCCAAAGACCGTAATTTTGGAAGGACCTGGGGACATCGCGAAGGAACGAAACGGGTCGATGAGATCGTCACTGAATCCTGCGAACTGGGAATCAAGTATTTAACGCTCTACGCTTTTTCTACCGAAAATTGGAATCGTCCTTCGTTCGAAGTGAACATGCTCATGCGACTTCTCGTTCAACATCTAAAAAAGATGGATAAGAAGTTGATACGAAATCGGGTGAAGCTCGTGGTTCAAGGTCAGTTACCACGCCTTCCGAAGTTTGTGCAGACAGAGCTCAAACGAGTGATGAAACTCACTAACTTTTCTGAGCCGGCGCTCACTTTGAATTTGGCTCTCTCGTATGGAGGAAGGCAGGAAATTTTAGATGCGACTAAAGCTTTGGCCGAACGAGTAGCAAAAGGCGAATTGAGTGTCGATCAAATCGATGAGGCTCAATTCAAAGCGCACCTGTACCAGCCCGAGTTTCCCGATCCCGATGTCCTTATTCGCACGGGTGGCGAACTGCGCGTCAGTAATTTCCTCTTATGGGAAATCGCCTATACCGAAATCATTGTCGTTCAAGATCTGTGGCCTGACTTTACGGCGGCCAAATTCAAGGCTTCCTTGGAACAATTTAAGACGCGAGAACGTCGGTACGGAAAGACTTCGGATCAGATCTTATGTGAGAAATTGCCCTTAGAGTTCTCCGCCATGGCGAGGCCAATCAATCTATGAAACAGCGAATTGTTTTTGGATTAGCTGCCGCTTTTGCTCTTCTTGCCCTCGTTTTCTGGGGAAATCTCCTCATGATGACTTTTGTCGTGGTGAGTTTTGCCGTGTTCGCTTACATCGAATTCGATCGTCTGTTTTTCGCGAGCTCTTCAAAGTTGAGGCATCTGCGGATGTCGTTTCTAGTGACGCTTACCATCCTCGCTTTGATCCAAAACCAAATGGCGGGTTGGATAGCGGTTTGGTTGTCGTTTATCTTTCTCTGTTCGTGGATGGTTTTTCAGAGCAACCGTTCGGGTGAGTTTGCTATCGATACCAAGGAACTCGCGCTCGAGTTTCTTGGACTAGTTTATGTCGTAGGCCTATTTGGATTTCTGATTCCCATCTGGAGTCTGGGGTTAGGGCGCTACTATTTGATGCTTCTTTTTATGATGGTTTTTTTGGGTGATACTGGTGCCTACTTCGTGGGAATTCGAATCGGGAAACATCGGCTTGCCACCAAATTAAGTCCTAAAAAGTCCATTGAGGGAGCCATAGCGGCAGTCCTTTTCACCACGGGGGGGGGAATGCTTTATGCCTACTATTTCATTCCAAGTCCTCCCGAGCACCAGCTTATCTTTAAATTGATGCTGTTCGGTCCGGTATTAAGTTTACTTGCCCAGCTGGGCGATCTCTTCGAATCGATGTTTAAGCGAAGTGTCTCTCAGAAAGACTCGGGCCACTTTCTGCCTGGCCATGGCGGACTGCTGGATCGAATAGACGGCCTCGCTTTCGCCGCTCCGGTGTATTATCTTTTTTTACTGTTCTTCGCGGAGCGTGTGACATGACCCCAAAAAAGGGTATCAGTGTTCTTGGGAGTACCGGCTCTATTGGCACCCAGTGCCTGCAAATTGTGGAGTCGGCGCCCGAAAAATTCCAGGTCATATCCTTGGCCGCGGGTAAGAACATCGCCAAGATTCGGGAACAAATAAAGCGTTTCCACCCTCTAGTGGTTTCTGTCGCCAATGAAGAAGACGCTAAGACCCTACGCCAAGAATTTCCCGGTGTTCAGATAGGCTCCGGAGAAAAAAGTCTCAACGATTGCATCGCCGTCGATGGGGTTGACGTGGTCGTAATGGGAATTATGGGTTTTGCCGCCTTGAGGCCGACCCTTGAAGCCATTCGTTTAAATAAGTCGATAGCTCTAGCGAATAAAGAGTCTTTGGTCGTTGCCGGCTGTCTCTTAAAAGAGGTCGTGGGCAAAACGACCGCAAAGATTATTCCTGTGGATAGCGAACACAATGCCCTTTATCAGCTTTTGGCGGGTCGGGATCGTAACGAAGTGCGCACTCTAGTTTTAACCGCAAGTGGCGGACCGCTACTCAAATTGCCGGAACTTCCTTTGGACGAAGTCACTCCTGCGATTGCGATCAAGCATCCCAACTGGAGCATGGGGCCTAAGATCTCAGTCGACTCGGCGACTTTGATGAATAAGGGATTAGAGCTTATCGAAGCCCACTTCTTATTCGATATGCCTTCTCAAGACATCGAAGTCTGGGTGCACCCGCAAAGCATCGTTCATGGCGCTGTGTGGCTCAAAGACAATACTTGTCTGGCACAGCTCAGCAAACCTGACATGCGTTCGGCCATCGGCTACGCCATGTCTCCCAACGAGCGCTTAAACAACGTCATTCCCAAGCTTAGTTTGAAAGAGATGAGCAGTCTCACCTTTTGTGAGCCCGATGAGACGAGGTTCCCTTCCTTACGGCTCGCGCGCGAAGCGTTGCAAGCGGGGCCTAGCTCCTTAGTGGCCCTAAATGCGGCTAATGAGATTGCGGTCGAAACCTTTTTAGAAGGTAAGATGCTGTTCTCTCGAATTTCTGCCACCATCGAGGAAACTTTGAACCGCCACACTCGTTCCTCCATCACCCAGGTCGAGGATGTCTTCGAACAGGACTTGAAGGCCCGGGAGATGGCTCGGGCGGTCGCGAGCCGATTCGGACTCGCGCGGTCGCATTGATACAGTCTTGTTAAGAAACCGATTTTCGGACACTTCTAACTAATATAAGCTATTGGTTCTGCCTGCTATTAGTGGGCTATTCTGGAGGCACCGTGGTTACATCTCTCGTTGGCGTCGTCGTACTGTTGGGCGGCCTTATCTTCTTTCACGAATTCGGCCATTACATTATCGCCAAGGCCTTTGGCGTTAGAGTGGAAGTTTTCTCTTTAGGCTTTGGCAAAAAGATTTTTAAACGTACGTTCGGCGAAACCGAGTATTGCATCTCTCTTTTCCCGTTGGGTGGCTACGTAAAGCTGATGGGAGATGATCCTTATAAGCCTGTTCCGGCCTCCGAGGCGCATCGCGCCTTCTCGACCCAAAAGCTCTACAAACGATTTGCGATTGTGGCCGCAGGTCCCGTATTTAACCTGATTTTGGCTTTTGCCCTTTTCATGGTGGTCTTTTGGTTCGGCCTGCCCATGGCAGGAACTCGTATCGGAAGCGTCGTAGTCAATAGCCCGGCCTGGGAAGCGGGAATTCGCGCTAAAGATCGCATCTCGCAAATTAACGGCACCAAGATCCAGACTTGGAACGATTTAGAAGACTACCTAAAACCGAAGGTTGGCGAAAAGGTCGAACTTTCGGTGGAACGCGGAACGACTGAACTTCACATGCCCTATATGGTGGGTAAAGTTCGTGCGAAAAATCCTTATGGTGAAGACGAAGAGGTCGGTGGACTCAAAGGCGTCATGCCCACCCCGCTGGAGCCAGTTATTGGAATTTCCAACCCGGTGTCTGCCGCGTACAAAGCAGGCCTTCGAAACGGTAACTTAGTCACCAAAATCGGATCGCGTGAAATCGTTGTCTATGAAGACATCAATGAAGCTTTGGCCGCTTTTTGGAAAAATGATTCTCCTTTGACGATTTCGGTAAAACCAAACGAAGAGGGCACTGGCCCAGAAAAATCTTTTACGGTCGCTTTGCCGACGCAGCCTTCAACCGACAAACTGAACGCTTTGGGTTTAGGCGCCGCACTCGGCATCTTTCCTTCGGAACTCATGGTGAGAAAGATCTCTCCCGACAGTCCGGCAGAAAAGGGCGGGCTACTCGCGGGTGACCGAATGGTCTCCGTTGGAGGAACTCCGATCTACAACTTTGAATCGATTGTCGATACCGTCCAAGCCGAAGGTACGAAGGGCGAGACCATTGTGTTTATCGTTGAAAGAGACGGCAAAATGGTAAACCTGAATCTTAAACCGATTCAGACCACTCAAGAAGATCCGTTGACCCGACAACCGGTCACCAAGTTCATGGTTGGTTTTGCTCCTGCGACGGTCTTGCACGAGCCCGAAACGGTACTCGTAAGCTACAAGTCGATTGGCCCTTTGATCGTTCATTCGGCTTCAGAAACGGCGGTACTAGCGCAACGAATGCTGGTCAGCATCGCAAAGCTCGTGACGCGCAAAATTTCAGTTAAGAATCTTGGCGGTCCGGTGCTTATTGCTACCGTCGCCGGCAGAAGCTTAGACGCGGGAATCATCCCGTTTCTTCAAATGATGGCGCTTATCAGCATCAATCTCTTTTTGCTTAATCTGTTTCCGATTCCGATTCTTGATGGAGGACATCTTTTGTTCTTCATCATTGAAGGAATCAAGGGAAGACCCGTTTCCATTCGAACGATGGAGATCGCCAATCAGGTGGGAATGGTGTTTATATTAATGCTGGTCGGTCTCACTCTCTTTAACGACATATCCAGGATTATCGTACATTGAAAAAAACATTCGTTTTAGACACTAGTGTCATTTTGTATGATCCGCAGTGTATCTTTCGCTTCGATGACAACATGGTCATCGTACCGATCACGGTCCTCGAAGAGATGGATCGGTTTAAGAAAGATCTCACAGAAATCGGGCGTAACGCCCGTCAATTCGCGAGATATCTCGATCAGTTTAGGAAACGGGGGTCGTTGACCCACGGAGTAGAGCTTCCCAAAAAGGGAACGCTCGTCGTCGATCTTTTTCGCGATTCGGAAAATTATCTTCCGAAAAGCATGGATCCCGATAAGAACGATCACCGGATTCTTGCGGTGGCTTTAAAGATTCGCCACGATAGACCAAACACTCCGGTCATCTTCGTCACAAAAGACGTCAAC
>JBBQIT010000095.1:0-10405 GCA_038325205.1 Bdellovibrionota bacterium | reverse complement strand
GGGATTCAAAAGTGACACGTTTTCCATGAGTTCCAAATTCGAGACAGTTGGCGCCATTGTTGTATTCAAAGATCGGAAACGAATAGTGGAGGCATCAATGACTTGGTTCGATCCTATCGTCGGAAGTAACGCTACACTCCTCAACGCAAAAGCAGCTACCGCTTCTGCGCGCGATCTTAGAATCCTCTTTCTGGGCGAAACGGGAGTGGGAAAAACCCCCTTTGCCAAATTCTCTAATAGCTTGATCTCGCGAGCCACCGGGAGAAACCGGCCGTTCGAGCAGATCAACTGTTCCTGTCTGACGCCCGAGTATTTTCACGATCAGCTCTTCGGACACAAGAAAGGCGCTTTTACAGGGGCTAGCTCGGATCTTCAGGGACTCGTGGAACTTGCTAGCGGCGGCGACCTATTTTTGGACGAAATTGGAGACATGCCTTTGGAGACTCAGGCCCGTTTCCTAACCTTTCTGGATTCCTTCGAATATTACCGGTTGGGCGATGATAAGAAGAGGAAGGCCGATCTTAGACTTTTGTGCGCCACCAATCGAGATCTGAAACAGCTGGTGAGTTTGGGTAAATTTCGTAAAGATCTTTATTCGCGAATCTCTCAGGTCACCATTGCTATTCCGCCTCTGAGAGAAAGACGGAGCGACATCCCAATACTTTTCGAACATTTTGTCTCTCAATTTTGCGGATTTGCTAAGCCCTACCCTCAAACGCTAATCGAAACCTTGAGTGTTTACGATTGGACGGAAGGGAATGTACGCGAGCTAAAAGACACGGTCGAGTTCCTATGCTTGATGTCACGCGACCGGGCTTCTATTGCACCAGAGTTTTTGGGGGATCGTTACCGCAATCCGGCCAGAGATAGATCTCTGACAAAAGACGAGAGCCGGTTCAACCCGGGCAGCCTCACCCAAGTCTATGAAATGGGCCTCGAACATTACCTCGAAGCTTTTGAGTCTGAGCTGCTCACTTCTCTCATTCAGGCGCATTTCGGTAGCATCGACGAACTGGCCCGAAATCTGAACGTTTCTCGCTCAACTCTGTACCGAAGGTTGCGAAAGGTCGCCCAGACCAACCCGCTCTGGACAGCTCGTCCCATAGCCGCTCGCCTGGCGTTGGGCTAGTTTGAACCGCCAGACTTGATTGAAACGAGCCCCCAAGCTAAGCTCCCCCCGTGAGATGGTTTGAAGACAGTAAAGTCGTGGAGGAGTTACGGAACTCTGCGAAGCGGGAGGCTTGGGCCGAAACCGGTGCTTTGGATGCCTTGCCCGAAGTCATGAGAAGGTTGCCCGCGGAGCTTCAGCTTAAAGACCGGATGGGGCCGATGACAGTGCAGCCTATCGTCAACACCGACGAGTGGTACTGCTGGATGGTGCCCCTAGACGGGAGCCAGACCCGCGGCAAAATCCTGGGGCCAAACCACCAAGTAAAGTTGATAGATCCCGAAGGTAATATATTTTTTGATGGGCTATGGGGAGAAACGCCGTTGGATGCTATCAAAGCGCATGATGAATTTTTCATTTGGTTAGCGCCTCCCTTACGAACCCGGTAGAAAGCGAGACATTTTGGAAGCAACAAAGTTAGAGCCATTTGTAACCACAACCTCCTTTTTGGTATCGGATAGCGAGCCAGCCTGGAATGACTTTGATGCGATCTTGTTGCCGGTAGATCCGAAGCAAGGGTTGAAAGACTCCCTCAAAGGGCTTCCGCGTCCTTCCGAACAAGAGATCCTAGCCTTTGCTGAAAGAGTAAAATTTAAAGCGCTTCCCAAACAGTGCCTTGCCTTTGATTCAGCGACACGCCGCCGAATTGTCGTCGCTATCCTTCCCCGACAAGCCCAAGCCTTTTCCTATCTCGAATGGGCACGCAAAGTTCTTAAATCATTGCTTGAAGCCAAACCCAAGAAGGTACTGGTGGCCCTGCCCAATTTTGCTTCGTCAGCATTGTTGGTAGACGCTTTGGTCTCGGCAAAGATAGTTGCCGAGTTTGAGCCTAAGAAATACAGCGGTAAGAAGAAAACAGAAAAAGAGAAAGTAGAAAAGACCGTCTTCTCCTTTTACGTCAAGGATTCAGGCGCCGAACTGACTTCTGTGATTGCTAAATCAACCCAAACTGCGGAAGCCACCAATTTAGTCCGTCAGCTAAGTCATCTCGCCGGAAATGATCTAACTCCAGGTCGATACGTGCTACTAGCGACCGATATCGCAAAAAAGCAGGGTCTTAAGACCGAATTCTTCAATTTGGAAAAGTTGGCGAAGTTAGGGGCCGGTGCCTTTTGCGCTGTCGCCCAAGGTTCTACCGATCGCGGCGGTGGTATTCTTAAGCTCTCTTATCACCCAAAGCAGTATAAAAAGACTCTTTCTCTCGTCGGAAAAGGCATTACCTTCGATACTGGGGGTAATAATTTAAAGACTGGGCCCCACATGTTTGGCATGCACCAGGACATGGCGGGTTCGGCAGTGGCACTTTCTACCATTCTACTGGCAAAAAAACAGAGCTGGCCTTATCGAGTGGATGCCTACCTTGCGATTTCGGACAATGTGATTGGGCCAGATTCGTATCGACCGAACGATGTGGTCACGTCCATGAAAGGGCTAACCATTGAAGTGATTGATACCGACGCTGAGGGGCGTATGGTTTTATCTGATACGTTGTATTTAAGTTCGAAAGACAAACCCGACCTTGTCGTGGATTTCGCTACGCTCACTGGAGCGGTGGGACGCGCGATAGGCCATAATTACAGCGGAGGATTCGCGAACCGACGACGTCTTCTGCGCCGGATCGAAAAAGCAGGAATTCAAAGCGGCGAACGGGTTTGGCCGTTTCCCAACGACAAAGACTATATACGCTGTCTGAAGTCAGAGGTCGCCGATATCAAGCAATGCCGACTAACCGGGGGCGCCGATCACATCGAAGCCAGTCTCTTTCTTTCGAAATTTTTAGAAAAAGGGGTTCCTTGGGCCCATATCGATTTGGCTGCCATCAATTCCGAAGGCGGCCTTGCTCACGTGGGCTCGGAATTTACCGGCTTTGGGGTCCGTTTCGCTGCCGCTTTCGTAGCGCAAGTATTGGGAGAATAGGCCTACAGTTGCTGATGGCCGGCTTGTCATTTAGAATAGGAAACCATGAAATCAGACAAAATCATTCTTAGTAAACAAATCCACAGATCGCTACTGATGACCGTTTTGGTTTCTGCTGGGCTATTTATTTTTACTTCTGCCAATGCCGACAAGAAGCCCACTCCCCCGGTCACGCCTCCTTGCCAGGCGAATTCAACCGAAGAGATGTGCCGCCCCGACGCTCCAGCTGCGGCAAAGGAATTCGTTCCGCCTAAAGGGGAAGTTCGGGAGCCAAAAGCGGCTACTCCCCGCAAAAAGAAAACACCCGCGAAGGTCGATCCGAAGTCGACTTCACCCGTGACCAATTAAATTCTGCTTTTCCGTCATTACGAACCAGATAGAGGGTTGCTTCGTCGCTTCGCTTCTTGCAATGACAAAAGGTAAGGCGCTACCGCCCACACATGTCATTGCGAACCCGTTAGGGTGACCTGTCCCTGCGTAGCCAAAGGCGAAGACGGAAGCAAACTTTGGCCGAGCTATTTTTTAAATTAAGCGGTGAGAGGAAGTAGGAGAGTGATCCAGGTTCCATTGCCAGGGCGGCATCCTGCATCTACGGTTCCGCCTTTTTGGCCAACCGCCTGTTTGAGTTCCGAAAGTTCGGGACTTGATTCTAAATTGACTCCGCGTCCGTCGGTGGAAATTCCAAGCCAGAGCCACTGAGAGTTATCTTCGCCATTTTCAATCGACTGGGCGTCGAAGTTGATCGAAGCCGCAGGAAGTTTTCCCGTCGCTCGTCTCTCGCTTTCCCATTCAATATCTTTATCGATCAAAGAATTAAGCGCCGATTCCAAAGACTGAAAGATGGGACGCAGTTTGATTCCGTCCAGAACGATGCCGCCTCCCGAAAAGGAGTTAGCGCGAATCGACTTTCGCATCGCTTTGGAGCGTAAAAGTAGGGAATCCAAAAATTGATTGTAGAAATAATCCAACCGAGGCTGCCATGGAGGAAGTAAAGGCGGCGTTTTCGGAGCCACCTCCACTACGGGAGCGATAGGAACTTCTACTACGACGACAGGGGCAAGAGGAACTTCCACAACAGGTGCTGTGACGACGACTTCCATTATCGCGGATTCTATGGGGGCAGATTCCGCGGGAGCGCTTTCTGCCACTTCCCTTGGCACCAATGCTGAAACCAAAGCTTCTTCGGAAGTGGGAAGGCTCAAAACCGGTTCGGTTTCAGGGATGCGGAATCGACGAGCTCCCATGATAAAAAAGGCAATCATTCCCGCAATCGCGAAGGGGGTTAGCCACGACCAAAGCAGCATCGCACGAAGATGAGCCCATTCTCTTCCAATCGCATAATCCACCTGAACAGCGCCAATGGCCATTCCGGTCTTCTCATGGAGCGGCGCGTAAGCCGTCACCCAGAGGTCTCTTTGGTCTTGGTAAGAGTGGGTCGCGACGGGCACCCTGTTACGAATGCTTTGAATAGCCTCTTCCGTCCAAGGAAGTTCGACCCCTCCGAATTTTTGCCTACGGACCCCGCCAATCGCGATCGCTCGGCGATTCTCGGCATCAGAGGAAAACCATACTTTCAAAGGGCCTAGTTCCTGTGCTTCGACGAGCTTCATCGAAGTGTTAAGCCAGCTTTGAAGTAGACCGGACGTCTGCCAAGGCCTATCGCCTCGTCGGATGATTCGGCCCATTCCTGCCAGATCTTGCGATTCCAAAAGTGTGGAAATAACGCCCGCGGCGCGTTCGGCGCGATGAGCAGAGTCGACTTCGAACTGATCCATGGCCGAGTAATAGCTACGAACCGCACCCCAACTGCAAAGTCCCACTACTAAAACCATAAGGAACTGCTCTAATCGCAGAGATGAGCAGCCAAACAGGTTGTTAAGTTGGTTTCGCATTTGTGGACGAGAAATAGAGGAACTCATAATCTTATCGGCCCCTCAATTGTGAGACTTTAGACACATTTTATTAGCGTCATTTGTCACGAGGGGGCTAGCGACGATGTCCCTAGGCGGGTATCCTTTCAAAGATGCATCGACTACAAAAACTGGCTTCTGGAGCGGCGATCCTTTGGTTCGCTAGCCTAGCGCTGTCTTCCGGGATGGCTTTGGGCGATCCCACCAACGACTCGCCCAGTTATATTGATGAGCCAAATTCGGTTCAGGTCCCGCTCTTTCAAGACGGGCAATTTAAGGGGTATACGGAAATGCCGATGAATCCCGACCGAAGACCCAACTCTGACTTAGTCGGACAGGGAGACAGTCTTCAGCTCGACAAACCCCTCGAACAAAACGAGAATCCCGAGCGATAAGCCTTAGCGAAAAATAGAAGTGTGAAACGACCATCTAAATCCAAATCCTCGAGAGCCGAATCCGAAATCGTTGTGCTCTCTTATAATATTCATCAGGGAATCACTGCGTCCCGACGTCAGATTGATTTTTCTAGCTTAAAGCAAGCCATCAAATCTCTTGGGGCCGACATCGTGCTCCTTCAAGAAGTCGCGGGCTCGACAAAACCTCGCAAAAATGCGCCAGCTGATGTCGAACGAGCTTTTCAATTAGAAGCTTTGGCCGACGAGATTTGGCCAGACCAGGCGTACCAAAAAAATAGCGCCTTTTCGGGTGGCTATCATGGGAATGCTATTTTAAGTCGCTTTCCCATTAGCCAGTGGTCAGTCTTAAATATTTCGGTGAAAGGGCTGGCTCGTCGGGGAGTACTCCACAGCGAACTCACGCTTCCTGGAACGAAGTTGCACGTGCTAGCGACCCACTTGGGGCTTCTCCAATACGAAAGACACCGCCAACTTACCAAGCTCTGCCACTATGTCGGCACTGAGATTCCCTCCGGCGCTCCCCTTCTCATCGGGGGCGACTTCAACGACTGGAGAGAAAAAGTTTCCAAAGATATTTCCAAGAAATTGAAGATGGATGAGGCTTTTCTCGCTCAACACTCTCGTCACGCGCGTACCTTCCCTGCGGGCCTTCCGGTGCTGCCTCTCGACCGAATCTATTTTCGTAAATTGGAAGTAAAGTCGGCCACTCGCTTGAAGGGAAAACCGTGGAAACATTTGTCGGACCACCTTCCCCTCTTGGTTCATTTCCGACTGGGCCCAGCTTAACTCGTCGCATTAAATGCCCATTCAGAAATCGGGTATAATAGGCTATCCCACTAAAACTAAGTCTTCTTTGGAGATCGAATGAGATCACGGTTCGTGTCCTTCCACTACACGGTTAAAGACAGGCAGGGAAAGGTCTTGGACTCCACCCATGATGGAGAGCCGATGATGTTCTTAGAAGGGGCTAACCAAATTATGCCCGTGCTAGAAGCCGGAATTAAGCCTCTGCAAACGGGAGATAAATCAGCGATCTTCATCCACTCCTCGGACGCTTACGGGGAAAGAGATGAGAAGCTTGTCATCGACGTTCCCCTCACCAGCCTTCCCCATAAGGGGAAAATCGCCGACGGCCAACAGTTTCGGTTAGACAGCAAGAAGAACGGGCCCAGAGTTTACCGCGTGCTCAACTCCAACCAAACGCACGCGAAGCTCGATGGAAACCATCCTCTTGCCGGCAAAGATTTAACTTTTGAAGTGGAAGTAGTAGAAACTCGAAAAGCCACTCAGGCCGAGATTCCTCTTAAAGCCAGTGGTGGTGGCGGATACAATTAAAATCCTTTGGGTGCGGCGGATTTTATCCTGAGCGGAGCGAAGGATCTCGTCTAACCAAGCAGAGATACCCACCTAGCCTAGTGAGTCGTTTCTGGAGTACTCGGATCGGTCTTACCCATCGTCTCAAACATCTGAAACGCAAAATTTAAAATTCCGTACGCTCCCACTGATTTGGGGACGAAATTTTTTACCGATGCAGGCCAATACTTAGGGTCAATATGGCGGTATTGGCTAATTAAAATAATGGGAAGCTTGCGAAGATAACGCTCCAAAAAATCGGTTAACTGAACTCCCGTGATAGCCCCCAAATCGTAATCAAAAATTCCCAAATCAAAATCGAAATGCGACAACTTCGAAATTTCTTTTACCGAGCTATAATAAACTAAGGGAATCTGTTCGCGATGTGCGATCTTCATCATGATCTTGCCGAATACCACATCGTCATCGACCAGAAGAATTCTAGGAACCGGAAGAGATTTAGCAATAAGCTCTTGAGCTAGAGGCACGTCGCTTTTTCTTAATTCGTCCATTCGCCCCTCCTGACCCTGAGTTGGATTCACTATGAAATTCCACATCCACCAGCACCACAGTTAAGTTGGTTACCACTTTCGCCCACAACGGCCAGACACTCATACGCTTTCGCTTACTGCTTTCTAAATAACATTTCGCTCGATTGAAGCCTAGAGGGGAAGTAAGAAGTCCTGCAAATTCTTACGATTAAGTCAGCTTTTTAGGCACAAAGACAAGCTTCTTCACCCCTTCCATGGTAGTTTTTGCAGGTGATTCGCTGGTCGTTAATCATTTTTTTCCTCTCCCTTAGCTCTGCGATAGCAGCGAACAAATCTCCTTCCAATCCTAAGTGGACGCTGTGGAACGGAGCGACTGTTCTGCGCGGGGTAAATATCTGGCAAAAAATTCTCACCCCTGATGACGCCGAAGAGTTAGGTAAAGGAAAGCTAGGGCCTCCCTACTCAGCTTCCTCGTTCGCCCGTTTGAAAGCGCTGGGTGCAAATTACGTTAACATCTCCCATCCCGGAATATTCAGCGAAAAGCCCCCCTACCGGCTGGTGCCCGAAAGCCTTAGAAATTTAGACAACCTTGTAAAATCGATTCGGGCTTCCGGCTGTTACGTCGTGATCGGATTTCGAACCGGCCCCGGTCGAGATGAAAATGGCTTTGACCCTTCTAGAAAGAGCCACTCTTTAAACACTGTATGGAAAGATTCCGCCGCTCAAGAGGCCTGGTCAAAGATGTGGCGCTTTACGGCCAAACACTTTAAAAAAAACGCTGCCGTGATTGGGTACGCTTTGATGGTAGAACCGAACAGCGACGACCTTTTCTTCCCTGGCGAGTCGCCAGAAATATTTCAAAAAAAGCATCAGGGTTCGACCTATGACTGGAATGTCTTTTCAAACAAATTGCTAGCGGCTGTCCGCTTGGAAGACAAAAAGACGCCTGTCCTCATAGGATCGATGGGTTATAGCAGCATCGAGTGGCTGCCCAACATACGTTTAACCCAAGATCCCTACGTGGTTTATGATGTCCATCAGTACGCTCCCTATGAATATACGAACCAACTGGCCGGAGCGCTCATCACCTACCCTTCCGAAAAGACGGAACAGTCACCGGGGTTCAATAAAATCTGGCTACAAAAGCAGATTTTTGAAATCACAAACTTCAAAAACAAAACAGGTAAGCCCGTCACCGTTAACGAATTTGGAGTGACCCGTTGGGCGCCGAATGGCGTTAGCTTTTTACAGGACGAAATTGATCTCTTTGAAGAGGCGGGATTAAATTATGCCTACTGGCTTTGGGAAAGTGATTGGCCAAAGATAAAATACGACGAATTTAATTTTCGCTACGGCACTAGCGCCACATCTCATTCCGATGTGCCGAATAACCCGCTAACTAACCTTCTCAAATCCTACTGGGCGCGCAACCATAAACGTCCCTAGCTTTTCCGCTGTCCTTTCGACTCCTTTAGAAATCTTGTCCTTCTCTCCATTATCCATGCTCATTCGCGCCACTATGAGGTCCCATAATGACGGATGGATAAGAAGGATTTTATCTTATGAAAAAAGGAATTTTAAATTTAGTGCTTTGTCTTCTCATCGGCGGCTGCAGCGGCAGCCCGTCACCAGTCGTCTCTCCTTACGGGGGAGATGGCACGGCCCTTCTTACCATCGACCAAAGCCCCAACTATGACTACGGCACACAGCTGATTGAAGCTCAAATCGATCATACGTTTACCGTGACTAACGGCGGTCGGGCGGCGGCCACATCCGTAAGCAGCACCTTTTCAAGCTCGGCGTTTGTTTACAAAGGCGGCCAGTACCCTGGAACGGGCGGAACCTGCGGGACCTCGATTCCTGCCTTGAGTATGTGCCAGATAGTGGTCACCTTTAGCCCTCAATACGCGGCAACGTTTTCTGAATTCCTGCGAATCGACTACTACAACGGGATCCTGAACGCGGGAACTGCGGACCCCAACATTCAAGGACAAGGCGCTACTTTCAGTTCTGGGCTACCAGATATCACTTTTAACAGTGGCGGTGCAGAGACCTGGAGTTCTGGTGCAGGCTTAGATCATGCACGAGCTGTCGCGATTCAATCGGATCGAAAAATTGTTATTGCAGGTTACGGATTTCATAATGGCGACAGTGATTTTACTGTGGTCCGTCTACTACCGGGCGGAAACTTAGACACTGGCTTTGGAATTGGAGGATCTGTAATTTTGGATTTCGCGGGATTTGATGACTTTGCCATGGCTTTAGCCATTCAATCTGACGGAAAGATCTTACTCGCGGGATCTTCGAGGAGTGGCTCCGCTCGATTCGCTTTGGCGCGTTTTACCACGGCAGGAGCTTTGGATAGCTCCTTCGGAACGCTAGGCCTCGTCACCACGACGTTCCCTGGAGGAGACGCGTTTATCAACGACATCTCGCTTCAACTTGACGGGCGAATCGTCGTCGGAGGTTACGCATTTAATGGAACTCATTTCGATTTTGCAGCGGCTCGCTACCAGCCTAGCGGAACCTTGGACTTATCCTTCGGGATCGGCGGAAAGGTTACCGTACCAGTGGGAGCAAGTAACGACTACGCACAAGCGGTTCGCCTCCAAGTCGATGGAAAAATTTTGCTTATCGGATACGCCTCTAATGGAAGTAACGATGACATGGCGGTCGCCCGTTTAACCGTAGACGGGATACTAGACACTTCCTATGGAACCTCGGGTATCACCCTTGTCGATTTTGGTGGATCAGACCACGCTACCGCTGCAGCGATACAAGTCGATGGAAGATTGGTCATCGCGGGGGTTGGCAGTGCTAGCCCGTCAGTGGCGGTGGCGCGACTTAACGCGGATGGCTCTCTCAATAGTAGTTTTGGTACGAGTGGGAAGGCCACTTTCGCTCAAAGCGGCACCTCTGAAGCTCGTGGAATTTACGTGAATGTCGACGGAACGATTATCCTATCAGGATCAGTAGCGAGCGGCGGCGAAAGCGATCTACTCATCATGCGACTTCAATCGAATGGGGCTCTCAGCCCAACCTTCGGATCCTCCGGAAAAACCGTGATCTCCTTTGGAGCAAATATCACTCCGGGATTCGCGATGGCGACACAAGCCAACGGAAAGTATGTCCTAGTCGGAGATTACAACC
>JBBQIT010000094.1:0-10428 GCA_038325205.1 Bdellovibrionota bacterium | reverse complement strand
CTCTAGGCCTTCTGAATAAGATTCCAGAGCTCAAAGCGCCGAAACTGGATGGCATTGTGGCCTCTGAAGGCACGGTGATGATCGCCAATGGGTCTTACGAAGGAAATGGGTCGCTTCGCTACCAGGATATTTTGTTAGAGGACTATAAGTTCGGCCGGGGTTCGATAAACTACGCGCTCACGGGATCCAAAGTCAGCTTAACGAATATCAATTTAAAGTATGGCGGCGGCGAGCTTACTTCAAAGCTTCTGACGATAGGACTTAGCGGAAGATACCCTTTGGCCGGCGACCTTAATATGAAAGGCGTTAAGTTAGATCAGATTTTAGACAGCTTAAGAAATCCTGGCTGCTTAATCCGCTTGGTAACGGATGGTCCTCTCGCCGTCAAAGGCTACCTAAGTGGGCCAATGGAGATTCACGGCGATCTTAGAGGACGGTTCAGCAATCTTGCTGTGGTGAATAAGTCTGGAAAATCAGAGAAGGACACCATTATTGCCGTCGACTCAGGGTCCTTAGACACTCAGCTTAATTTCTTCGACGATAAGATGACCTTCACCGCCCACGCGGGACTGTTAGGGGGAGTGTTAGACGGTCAGGGCTCGATAGGTTATGACAACGTTGCCAAAGTAAAAGCGACAGCGACCCATATTTCGCTAACTGATCTTAACCACATCGCGAATCTTTCTATTTTTGGGACCACCGACCTTTCTGCCGACGTTGATGTGGTGGGGAGTGAGGCTAAAATCTCGGGAAATTTCAACGTCGCTAACGGAGGAATTTCCAATATCGTTTTAGGGACCGTCAGAGGACAAGCGTATTACCAGAATCAGCTTCTCTCTTTTGAAAATTTAGAAGCGGCAACCACCATTGACCCAGTACGCGGCAACGGATTCGTCGATTTTAACCCTGATACCACGCACTACAAGTTTAGCGTTGAGGGAAAACGCTTGGGAGTGGATGACGCTTTCCACGCTTTTTCCAAAAAGAAGCTTACCTTTGAAGCCCCTAAGGGGGGCGAAGTTTCGGCCCGACTTTCTATCGAAGGCGGCCACGATAACGAAGGCATGGAGGTGGTCGCTTCCGGGCAAGCTCGTAACTTTAAATGGTACGAGGAGGACTGGCTCTCTTCTAATTTCTTCGCCACGTTTCGCACCGACAAAACGGAAATCAGTCGTCTTGTGCTACTAAAAAAATCTGGTGGAATGGATATTCGAGGAAACTTTGGTGACAACAATTCCCGCATGAGTTTTTTGAGTCACGGGTTACGGATCGAAGAGCTTAACCATATCGGGAAGTCTCCCCTAGCGGGCGAAGTGGTAGGTCAGCTGGTATTAGAGGGACAGGACTTTACTGAACCTGTGGGTTCTGGTGAGCTCACTTTGGCAAATGCCACTTTCCGAGGAAATACCGTTCCTAATTCTAATTTTAAGATCAAAAGCGATGGAAAGAAGCTTGAGATCCTGGGAACGCTTTTGGGTGAGAAACTACGTGGACGCATGGCCCGAGAAGGTTCGGGGCTGCAACCTTGGACTTTGCTTCTCTACTTTGAGCACTTCGACTTTGCTCCGCTGATGACCGTCCTCCTCGGTAAAGATATTCCGACGCTAAACGAACTAAATGGGACGGGCGATCTTAGCTTGAAAGGTTCGCTCGCTGACTGGAGTTCGTTTAAGGGCTCGGGCACGGTAACGGGCCTTGACCTAGGTTTTCGTGGCACGCCGATGAAAAATCTGCAGCCCATTTCTATCGATGTCGATCACGGGGCGATTAAGATTAGTCGTTTTAGTGTCGTTGGCAAAGACAGCCAGCTTTCCTTTGATCTCACCTACGATCCCCAAAAGATCATTCAGGCGAGTTTAGACGGAAAAATCGATCTGCAATTCTTACAGCCCTTCATTCCTGGATTGGAATATGGTTCTGGAAAGGTGTCGGCCGGCATCCGAGTCTCGGGGACCCCAAAAAACTATAACTTATTGGGAAATATCGCCCTGGAAGACGGCTCGTTTCGCATTACTGGGATTCGAGATGAATTTAAATCAACACAGATGCAATTAAGCTTGAGCCAGGACCGAATCAACGTCGATCATTTTGAATCGACGTTAAACGGCGGTTTGGTCACGATGGATGGCGATATCCATGTGAATAAGTTCCAAAGCTTGATGCCGAATTTAAAGATCATCGCCAATCGCGTGGTGATGAGGACAGGCAATTATCTGACGACCCGGTTTTCTGGAGATTTCTTCCTGAAAGGGGCTTCGAAGCCTTATCTGCTTGGCGGCAAATGCCGTATCATCGAAGGCAATTTGAATCGGTTCGATATGACCGAAGAGATTAAAGTGAACGTGCTTCCGATTTTAAATTTAGACGTGACTTGTGAAGCGAAAGATAAACTTTTAGTTGCCACCGATGTAATGAATGCCGAGTTCAAAGGAAACTTTCACTTGGTGGGAAACAATGTGGATGTAGGGCTTTTGGGAACGGCAGAGGCTATCCAAGGTTCTGTCTTCTTCCGTGAGCGAAAGTTTAATTTAAATTCTGGTAATGTGAAATTCGAATCCCCCCTGAGGATAGCTCCGAGATTTACCGTTTCAGGCCGTGCTTTGGTTAAAGAGGCAGTGAATGCTTCCCAGATTACGCAGGTGCAGACCTCCCAGGAGTATGAGGTCAATTTACAAGTTTATGGAACACCGACTAATTACAAAATTTTACTCACTTCGACGCCGGAATTGGCGGAAGGCGACATCATTTCGCTTCTGCTCTTGGGAGTTACCAGTAAAGGCCAAGAAGGAAACTACATGGATTTGGGAAGTACTCTGGTAGGACAGCTGCCGATCCAGTCAAAGCTTGAGAATCAGCTGGGCCTTGATATTCGGTTCAATACGCAGAGTCGCGCGGGCAGCCCAATCACTCCGACGACAGCCACTTCGAGCCCTTCGGCCGACATCACCGTACCCGCCGTAAAGATACAAAAAGACATTACCAAGCGGACGAAAGTATCCTATTCTAATACCCTTGAAGCCGTTCCTTTTCGGGAATTAAAGATTGAGCACATGCTGGACGATAATCTCACGGTTAACGGGACTGCCGTGGAACGAACCAAAGGCGGAACCGATACCACAACGACCCAGTCGTATGGATTGGATTTCCGATATCGTTTCTCGTTCGAATAGTTCGGTAATAGCCTTCCTTTTTGTCTTTCTCTCCGTTTTCATTCTTGGTACGGGAACTTCTGCCTCGGCTGATGAGGAGCTTTCTGACTTTGTAGTCACCTCCATCGAATCTTCGACCCTTAAAAAAGCGGAGTTGGATTTAGTCGCCAGGGGGCTAGGGATCGCGATCGGCCAAAAAGTGGAAGGTCGTCGGGTGGACGAAGGCATCCACGCTTTTTACTCCAAGGGGACCTATCAAGATATCTTTGTGGACGCTGTGCGTTCTTCTGGTGGTATTGCCGTCAGCCTAAGGGCCGAAAAGCTCAGGAAAATTCGGCAAGTCATTTTCGTAAATGCCGATTCCAAGATCGTGGATGAGGTGCGAACGGGCGTTAATTGGGAAGATGGACGAGTCGTCGATATTCGAGTTTTAGATATTTTGCGAGAGCGCTTGCGAGCGGAGTACGAAACTCACGGTTACTACAAGGCGGTGGTTGAGCTCAAATTCGTCGACGTCGCGGGCTCTGCGGAGTCAGACGCTCAAATCATAGTGGAAGCGAATGAGCCAGCGCGAGTTTCAAGCGTTACGGTGGTCGGAGGCGTTCCCGGCGAAAATAACGCCATGAAAAAGTTAGTTAAGTTAAGGCCCGGCGACGTCTTTTCGCGGGACGAACTCGACCAAAGTCTCGTCAAAATTAACGAGTATCTCCAAGCCAATCAATACCCGACTTCCAAGGTAGAAGGCTCCACTCTCAGTTTTGCTAGCGACAAGAGCAAGGTGGCTATCAATGTTTCCGTTAAGATGAACGGCCGCTTTCTCTTCCAGTTCGAAGGGAACAATGTCTATGACGATATTGAGTTGAGGGATCTCTTAACCGAAGAAGTTTTGTCTCAAGCCGATTTCAGCCAAAAAGTGGCGGACGCTATCGAAAGTAAATATCGGGCGGTGGGCTACCATTTTTGCAAAGTGCATGTTCGCTCACTCCAACGCGACCCCGACAAACTCAATATCGTTCGCTTTGACGTCGACGAAGGAGTCAAAGTTCGCATCGATAGACTTCACTTCGACGGTTCACTGGGAGATCTCAGCGAGTCCCAATTTAGGACACTATTTTACGACAACTCCCCTGGGGTGTTGGCCCGGGGAATTTATTGGGAAGAGGGCATAGCCGAATCCGTCCGCGTCCTAAAGGCCAAGCTCCAAGATATGGGCTATTTGAGCCCAAGTCTGACCAATCCCCGCATCGTCTTCACGCAGGATAAAAAGGGAGTCGAAATATTTTTTGATCTTGAGACGGGCACGCGAACTTTGGTCGCGGGAACCAATATTCGCGGCGTGACGCAGTTGACACCCGAAGAGGTGAATCAAGTGTTAGACCTGAAGCCCAGCGAGCCTTTTAATCGCGATAGGGTTTTAGAAGCTAAAAAAAGGTTACTCACGAAGTACCAAAGTCTGGGATACGCCGATGTTCGGTTCGGGCAAACAGACGGCAAAGATGTCGACTATGTGATCTCTAGAGACAGCAAAGAAGCTTCCGTTGAGATCGACGTAGTCGAGGGCCAAAAATACGCGGTAGGAAAAGTAGAGATCGAGGGGAATCATAAGACTAAGCCCAAAGTCATTCTGCGCGAGATGGAAGTGAAAGAGGGCGACCTTTACGACCCTGCCAAAGTCCGTCGTTCCGAAGAAAAAGTCAGCACCATTGGTCTTTTTAATCGAGTGGAGATTGTCCCCACGACAGACGCGGTTAGGACCGATGCGAAAGACTTGAAAGTAGTCGTTCGGGAAAACCGTCCCGGCGTCGGAGAGGTGGGGCTTGGCGGGTTTTACGAAGATCCTTTCCTGCGAGTTCGCTCGTTCTTAAGCGTTGCTTATCGCAATGTGGGCGGGCTCAACCAGACGGCTTCGGCACGCACCGAGCTTTCTTTGCCTATCGCCCGCAGCGGAACTTTAATTCCATTCGTCGAGTATTCGGGAGTATTGGGATATCGAGCTCCGTATCCTTTCGAAATTCCCGTAGTATTCACCGGCCAGCTCATATTTGATAGTTACGAAGTTTCGGCATTGGGAACTCAAATCGTATTACAAACCAGAACTAAGATCGAAGGACGAATAGAAAAGAAGTTCTCCTCAAAAGTAACAGGTTTGTATCGCATCTATCAGTTAGAGCGTACTAGAACCGAATTCTTAAACGCGACGACCCCAAGCATTCCGGACGTTATCGGTTCGACAGGCCCGGGGCTTATCGTAGATTGGCGTGATGATATCTACAATCCGCGCTCAGGCAGTTACCATACGCTGAACGTAGAATTTGCGAGCCCAATCCTGTTTTCCCAAAATAATTCGTTCATCATGGCGCTGAATCGAAACTCCTTCTATTTCCCTTTGCTTTCGACGTTGGGACTTTCCTTCAATGCTAGGTTTGGCTATGCCCAGTCCTTGCTTTCAGGGGTAGGAATCCCGGTCGCTCGTTTGGCCAATGATTTGGCGTTAGGCGGCAGTGGTTCCATTCGAGGATTTTCGGTAGGAAGATTTTCGCCTCTAACGACGGACCCGAATAATCCAGCTGTCGTTGTTGGTCCAGCGATCGAAAAGACAGCGTTCTACAACTTCAGGGCAGAACTTACGACCCCTCTTTTTGCTGGAGTCGGAGGTGCCCTCTTTTTTGATACGGGACAAATCTATCCCAACTTCCAAACACAGCAGCGCCACGACGGAGTAGGTATCGGCATTCGATATAAAACTCCCGTGGGTCCGATTGTCATCGATCTAGCTCAGGGCCTTGGCGCTGATAGAGAGAGTTTGAAATTCTATTTCACGGTCGGCGCAATATAAAAAGTGCCCAGGTCTTCTCTAAGATTTAACGCTGCTTCGCGAACCCTGATCGCGGCTTCCTAGGAAACAAAGTCCGAATTGTTCGGCGTAGCCGAAGGTGAAGTACGGAGCCGCACGTGGCGATGGGTAACTGCCAAACCAAATTAGGATTTCCAGTCGCCCCGTGCTCGAACCAAACGGTGGTTGGCTTCGCCTTCCTTCCGAATTATTAAGCCCGTTTGGTCTGGTTTACTTTCCTTTTTACTTGACGCGTTACTTTCTCGAAACCGAATGACCGAAGTCTTTCCGCCAGAGGGGATTTTTTAATAGGTTATTTCGCGAAGGGCGATCCGTGGTTGCCTTCGTCGAGATGAAACCGTCTGACTCCGGTAGGTACCAATTGAAAGACGTTGTAGGCCAATAAAACGCAAAAAAATGACGCCCAAAATCCGATGATATGAATTTACTTATGAATGAAACAAAACAGTTAGACGAACGGGCAACAGGATTAGCGAAACTGTATTTGCATACTGAAGCAGTGCTTTTGGAAGTTCTGATCCAGATGCGAAAGAAGGGGGTTTTTGCGGAATTAAACTACGCAGATATTTTTGATTATTGTGAGCAAAGACTCAAGTTGAGTTGATCTCAAAGTTACTACTTCAAGAAGGTGGCAGAGAAGTCGGATGAGGTTCCGGAAATTAATCAGGCGATTCAGCAAGGGGAACTTAGCCTATCGCAGGCGAGAAGAATTGTGACGGTGATTACGCCCGAGAATAAGAACGAATGGATTGAGAAAGCGAAGACACTCAAGCAAACCGACTTGGAACGTGAAGTTAACCTGGCTAACCCGAATGCCTATGCGAAAGCTTCAGAACTGAAAGTTAAGGTTAGCAAGGAAACGGAAAGCGACATCAAAGTAATTACAGAGATACTGGCTCAGAAGTTTAAGAGGCAGCCTAGCCTTGAGGAAGTTATCGCGTATATGGCTAAGCTGTGCCGGGAAAAGTTAGATCCCGAGAAAAGGGCAGAAAGAGCCAGGAAAGTTACTTTCCTAGGAAACGCAAAAGCTGGTAGGCATGTGATTCCTGATTCGGTGAAGCATCAGGTAGTGAAACGGATGGGATGGCGGTGTTCATTCCAAAGCGAGGATGGAAGAAGGTGTGAACAGAAGCGGTGGCTAGATTTTCACCATATAATAAGAGTGGGTAACGGGGGATTGAATACGCCAGAGAATATTTCCATCCTCTGTAGCAGCCATCATTCGTATCATCATTGCGAAAACAAAAGCCTGCGGCTTGCCCTACGTAAACAAGGGCAACCGTCCAGAGTCCCGCAGGCCGAGCACGGGGGGACTCTCGGTTTTAGGGTGGTTCGAACGATGGACTTCACCACGTGCGGCTCGCAACCCCGGACAAGTGTTGCATTAAAAGCTTGAATTTACCTAGGCACCTCTTGCAAGGTCGGCGCAATCTAAGAAAGGTTTTAGCCTTTGCGGCGCCCTTTTTTGGCGAGAACTGCGGTTTGATCCATCGACTCTTTGTCAGAGCGGATCTTAAGGCGTTTACCGGGGAAGATTCTCGATTTCTTCAAGTTGTTCCACTTAAAGATGTCTTGAATGGTAACGCTGTATTTTTCAGAGATAGACCAAAGCGATTCGCCACGTCGAACCGTATGGGTGACAAACCCATCGGCGTCGGCAGTGCTCACCACCGAACGTTTCACTGGAGCACCGGATTCTTTCGTTGAGGTGGGCTGGCGCAAAGCGGCGGTAGCAACCGTTCGACGAGGAATAATCAGCGAAGTGCCCGTAGCCACCTTTTCTCGAGGAGAAAGATTATTCGCACCTGCCAAATCATTCAAGCGAATACGGTATTTTTGAGCAACGGATCGCAGAGATTCTCCCGAACGAAGCACGTGCTGAAGCGGCATTGCTGTCGCCGTCATATTGGTTCCTCGTTCTTTCATCGAAGCGAGGGCTCGCTCGACAAGGACCCTGGAACCGACGGGAACGCGAACTTCATAAGTATTCGAATCTGGGGGGACCATGCCATGAGCAAGCTCAGGATTTAAATCTAGTAGGTCGTCTTCAGGAGCATCAACAAGCCCTGCGATATCCTTCAAAGCGATGGGGAAATTAACCGAGATGGTCTCGTACGCGATTGGCTCTTCGTAAGCGACGTCTTCAAAGCCGTATTTAGCCGGATTCTTGCCGATGATAGAAGCGGCGATAAGCTTAGGAACGTAATCTTTGGTCTCGCGGCGAATCGCTTTGCTTTGGCAAATACGCCAGTAGTTGTGAGTTTTGACCGAGTCCACAGCACGAAGAATTTTGTATTCTCCCGCATTGTAAGCCGATGCTGCCAGATACCAAGATTCGAACATCAAATAGAGATCTTTTAGATACTTGGCGGCGGCTTCCGTGCTGGCCACAAAGTCTCGTCTTTCGTCTACCCAAGAGTCGACGCGCAATCCATAACGCTTTCCGGTGCCTTTCACAAACTGCCAGGGACCCACGGCTCGGGCGCGTGATTTTGCGCGCATATTGAACCCGCTCTCGATGAGCGCCAAGTAGACCAAATCTTCGGGAAGGCCATTCTTCTTCAAAATTTGTTTCATCAGAGGCATGTACCGGCTCGAACGTCCAAGATAGCGCTCCATATGATGCCGGCCTCGACCCGTGAAATAGTCGATCCAGCCTTCGACGCGTGCATTAACGGTAATAGGAAAATCGTAACGACTGTTGTCGTAGAGAGTGGCGGTGTTGGGCTCTTCGATCCGAATCACATCGCCGATGGTCAGGTTTTCGATGTCTCCGGGAGTTTTCTCGGCAGAAGCGACCTTTTCGGAGACTTTATCTTTTTCGGCATGCACTGACTCGGCGGTAGAGGTGTCGACTTTGGAACTAGTAATCTCTTGCGCGACCGCGTCATTTTTGCGGACTTCGCCCGCTTTTCCGGAGTTCAAGGAGGCACACGCGGGTAACAGAAGGGTGACAGCGGCAACCAGAAGTAAAAGAAAATGTTGTGGCTTGGTGCTGTCCGTTACCTTCGGCATCCGATACCCCTGGTTAAGATATTTGAGCGATTTTGGGAGAGCGTGACATCATCCCAGCGCGGTGTCTAGTACCACATTATAGCGCTTTCCAGCAATCCTTAGTACCCCTTTTGGAAGGAGGTGACAAAAAGCGGCACCGTTTCGAGCCCGTTACCCAGTACGGCTATCCAATTACTAGTGTCGGGTGTCTTGTCGGCGTGCGTGCGTTCGTTCCAATAACCCGGACATAATCTCGCGCAGGTAACTTGCAACAACAGCTCTGAGCTGGTCGATAGTGAGGTTATTAACGTCGATATTTTTCTTATCTAGAATGGACTTAAGCTCACGGCGAATGGTTTTTCCCGGGAGTCCTGTAAGCTTGACGACTTGATCGAACAGATCGTCACTTTTCTTCTTTTTTGGCTTTTTTTTCAATCGGCCCAAGCGCTTTTTTTCACTAGTTCGCCTCATGCTAACACACGTCAGACGTCGATCAAGTCTTAATGCTTTCTCAATGCTCGGGTCCTGTCTGCGGTGTTCCAGGAGCCAAATTTTCAAACGAGGCGTACTGCCCAAGCCAGGCGACTTTTACGGTTCCGCGAGGACCGTTTCGATGTTTCCCGATAATAAATTCTGCTACCGAAGCCGCATTCGGCTGAAGGTTGTCGACCTCTTCTCTATGAATGAAAATAATAATGTCTGCATCCTGTTCGATAGCGCCAGATTCGCGAAGATCGGCTAGCAACGGACGCTTGTCCGTACGTAAATCGATATTTCGGTTTAGCTGAGAAAGCGCAATCACCGGCACGCTCAATTCTTTCGCTAAAGCTTTCAGCGATCGAGAGATATCGGCGATCGATTTTTCACGACTCTCCGAGTTTTTTGGAGTTCCCATGATCTGAAGGTAGTCGATAATAATAAGTCCTAAGTCTCCCAGTTCCGCTTTTAATCGTCGGCACTTCGCGCGAATTTCTAGCGGAGTGAGAGCAGGCGTATCATCGATGTAGATATTGGCTTCCGAAAGAACACCCGCCGCGCGAGTCATTCTTCCCCAGTCCTGCTCGTTCAACTTTCCGGTTCTAATTCTTTGCGAATCCACTTTCGCTTCTGCTGACAAAAGACGAGTGACCAGCTGCTCTTTCGCCATTTCTAACGAGAAGAAAGCGACGGGAACTTTACCCATGGTAGCCGCAGCACGCGTCGCTCCTAACGAAAAGCTTGTTTTTCCCATCGAAGGACGACAGGCGACAATGATTAAGTCAGTCTTCTGAAAGCCGGATAAAATCTTATCGAGTTCGATGTCTCCGCTCGGAATCCCGGGCATCTGCCCTTGATTTTCAAACCGTTTTTCCAACTCGATAAAAGCGGAACGCACGATGTCTCGGACCGGAACAATGGAGCGCGACTTTTTACTGGAGTTTAATCCGAAAA
>JBBQIT010000093.1:0-10464 GCA_038325205.1 Bdellovibrionota bacterium | reverse complement strand
CTAGCAAGATGGCGAATAGGGCGATAAAGAAAGTGTTCTGAGAGGCCATCCTTCTAGATGCCAAGTATTCCGAAACAAAAAGGGTGAGTGTCGAAACCAAAATAGCGCAGGAGTAAGGACCTAAGTGAATTAAATGGTTCTCGTCACCGAGTCCTACTACGCCCAACCCTAGCAGTACGCCCAACATTGCACCCTGGCTGATACAGATCGTCTGCATCGCTTTGTCTCGGGTCGCTAAGTGCATCCCCAAGATAGCGAGTGCTGCCGCCCCAACGCCTCCGGCGATAATCGCTGACTGATAAAGGACGAGCATCTTAAGCATTGTTGCCTCGAAGCTCTAAGTTCACTAACGAGACCGACGAACTCTCTTTAGGCGTTAAGCCTTCGTGCGAGACCAAGATGACAGCCCGCTCCCCATTTCCAGTCTCTAAGAATTTAAAAATGGCGTCCATCATTCGGGTCCGACTCTTTTTATCCAAGTGGTTCAAAGGTTCATCTAAGATAAGGACCGACGGGTTTTGAAGGAGCAGTTGCGTCAATAAAGTTCGATTTCTTTCGCCCCCGCTAGAAGTGTTCCACGCTAACTCCAGTTGGGTCTCATCCAAGAGCCCCCAGGAAAGGACAGCTTGGAGATCAAGGTCGCCTTTGCTGCTAATTTGCAGAACATCTTTTAATGTAAGGGGAAAGTGAACGTGAATATTCTGAAGCTGGGGAAAGTAAGCCACTTTGTCCCGACTCACAGAAAAGTTAATCGATCCGCTTCCGGCTTTATGAAGCCCAACTAAAAGCTTTAGAAACGTAGACTTGCCCGATCCGTTAGGGCCGGTCACAAGTAAGCATTGGCCCGGCATCAAAGAGAACGAAATGTTGTCCCCCAGCGGCAGTCCGCTAGGTGTTGAGAATGTTATGTTGTTTGCTTCTAGGAGCGGGCTCTGCGACTTGATGTCATGTGTCGGCACGGCCCGCATTCTACCCGAGAAGCGAGAAAGTTGCCGCTCTGTTTTTTTCACAGGATCGTTAAGCCTCATTGAAAAAAAATGAGCGACTGGTAAACTAAGACTATGGGGAGAACTGGCTTCCCGTCTCCACACGGAGATGACGAGCCGACAACACCAAATCCTCCCCTTCATCAAACAACTCAAAGAACAAACAGCCTAACTTCCACGTCGTTACTTGCGGCTAGCGCTATCTAGGGAAGCTTCGAGCTTTACATTCTTCCCTACACTTCAGCGCCACTCAAGCGACCTCGTGCGAAACCGGCCCGACATCACTCCAAAAATATGCAAAACATCAAAACCGACATCCTGGAGCTTTTGCGTCGTAACGATCTCTTGAGTGCCGCCCTTATGGTAGGCAAAGTTCAAAACCCCGAATTTGACGCCCAACCCTACGTCGAAAGAGTTCTCGAAGTAGCGGCTCGCGCGTGGCAAAGGACCAACCGCTATGGCGCGGATGCGATCCTAAAAGCCGAGGCGATTAACTACACTCTCTTTAAAGATTTTGCCCTTCAGGGAAAAACCGAAAAATACAAACAGGTGATCGACGATCCCGCGAGATATTATCTGCACCAAGTTCTCGACACCCGAAAAGGTTGCCCACTTTCGATGTGCGTTTTGTGGATGATCATGGCCAATCAGTTGGGACTAGAGTGTGAATGTTTAGCCCTTCCGTCTTATTTCCTTATTAAAGTTTCTGACGTCGCTACCGATTTTTATGTCGACCCGTTTGATCATGGACGTTTTTTGCGTCCTGAAGAGTTCCATCGAAAGTTCCGCACCAGCCTCGAAAAGAACCGCATGATGAGCACCAATCTTTTCGAAAAAATTACCCCTTACCAAATCATCGCTCGCTTAGTCCAACAGCTAAAGCACGTCTATATTTTAAAGGGTGACGCTCTCGTTGCTCTTCGCGCGGTGGAGATCCTCTCCGCTTTATTCCCCCAATCTCCCGAAATCACCCGCGACCGCGGAATCCTCTACTGCGAGATGGAATATTTTTCGAAAGCCATCGCGGATCTCAAGTACTACCTTGAGCAAAGACCGAACGCTGAGGATTTTAGAGAGATAAAAAAGCTGACTTCGATGTTGAAGGGTTATCGGGAGATAATAAACTAGAAAAAATCCTTCACTGTTAGAAATATTCCCACAGGGAACATAATAAAGATAAAAATAAAGACACAGACTACGTGCACTAAACAGAGTCGGTAGATTCGTTTAGACACTTTTGATTTGAAGTCATATCCCACCGCTGTTTTCACAAAGTCATGTTTCATTTTTGGGCCGGCAACGTGACTCGCGTAATAACCAGTTCGAGCCAACCGTCGTGACCAGCTAAGCCAACTCCATTTGTTTACATTCACTTTAAACTTCGGATCGAAGACGGGTAGGAGTTCATCCATTAAATACAAAAGAAGAAAGAAATCTACGAAGCCGGCAAGCGCGTTGAGCAAACAGGCATACGTGATAAGTTTATCAAACGTCATTTAGATACTCAGCTGCATGGTGGGTCCTTTATAAAGCCACGGAACACCTTCGACCGTATTAGCTTTCTCCTCAAAAAATTTCTCAAGAGAACTTCCATGATATTGGTCATAACCCCAATTGCCAATTTTTTCCCCAACGGCAGAAGAAGCGATACCTCCCACGACCATGACTCCCCCGTAACATGCGACTCCGCCCGGACCTGTGGTTAGCGTCAGGGCTCCGCAGACATAAGTGGTGGTAGCTCCCGCTGCGACACCCCAGGCGATTCCAACGCCGGTTTTTGTGGTTTCTACCGCGATAGTTCTATCTCTATCTTTCGTATCCCACTTGTCATGAATGGTCTTAACGCTCAAACCTAGATCGATAACTTTTGTGACCTTGCCCAATCTGTCGAGATGCTTAGCAAAGGCTTCGCCTCTAGCAACTGCTTTGGAGAAGGATTGAAACCCTTCTGCTTCGGGAACGATTGAAATCACTTTCCCTCCGAACGAGAAGGCACGCGCATTTTTCGGAATCATCCGAAGCGACCCGTCGGCCGATTTCAGATATCTGGCTTGTGACTTAAGGCCGCGAATGAGTTCTCCTTCCAATTGAGCCCAGGCAAATGGAGAGGGCTTCAAGAAATTTCCAAACTTTCCATTGAGAGCTTCTTTCCCGGTTTTTGCGGCTGTTTTACTTATCTTATAAGCGTAAGGAAGTAAGACCGAAAAGGCACTCTCTTTTACTTCTACGTTCGCGGGATTACCCATCGCACTTTTTAACGAACTCGGAGTCATAGTTATCCTATTAACGAAGGAATCTCTTCCAGTAGCTGCGAAAGCGGCAAATATTTCCCAGTTATTGAGTAGTAACGATCGCTGGCTCGGGTTGCAGCTCATAAAACTAGATTCCATTTGGCAAAGATCGAAGGGGCTCGGAGGATTGGTCTCCATTCCCGATTCAGAACCCAAATAGATAACTTGCCCAGGGCGAATGACGTCGGGATTTTTGATGTGGGGATTCAATTTAACGATGGTTTTGAGTCGGTTCGCAATCGCGGTATTCGAAGCGACTCCGAGGGTCCGGCCGACCATTGCCCACAAAGTGTCCCCTTTTTCGACCACTAAAAATGCTTGTCCTGCTCTAGCCATTGGTTACTCCTTGATTTGGCAGTAATAGAGCAAGTCCTGTGCCGCTTTAACAAGGCGTAGCAAGGGAGGTTCGTCTCATATTTGAGACAAAAGGAGGGAGGCTTGGTATCTAAAATGGAACTCTAGAAAAGTTCTTGAACCCGCGCTGCAATCTGGTTCGCAGAGATGCCGTACTTTTCGTACAGATCCGTCGCTATGCCCGATTCGCCGTAGGTGTCTTGCACTCCCAAACGAAGTAAGGGAGTAGAAGATCCGGCTTCTGCCAAGACTTCAGCGACCGCACTTCCCAATCCACCAATCACGTTGTGATCTTCTACCGTGACCAACTTTTTGCAGGTTTTTGCTAACTTCAAAATTAAGTTCGCATCGATAGGTTTAATGGTGTGGAAATCAGCGACCCAAGGATTCAATTTAGAAAGTTTGTCACATGCTTTGAGCGATTCACTGACAGTAGCGCCTGATGCAAGAAAAGCGACTTCACCGCCGCCTTCTTTGAGGACGATGCCTTTCCAAGGCTCGAATACACTTTCCGATTGGTAGAGCGCCGGAAGTTTTTGTCTCGTCAGACGAATGTAGACCGGGCCCACGTGGGTGGCGGCGAAACGAATCGCAGCACGAGTGGTCACATCATCCGAAGGTTGAAGAATCGTCATTCCCGGAAGTCCGCGAAGGACGTTGATATCTTCAAGCGCCATCTGAGTGTAACCGTCTTCGCCCGTTCCCAGGCCGGCGTGAGTTCCTACAATCTTTACGTTCGATTTGGAATATCCTACTGAAACGCGGATCGTTTCATAACGACTAGCGACGAAGCAGCCGAAGCTGCACGCAAAGGGAATAAAACCAGAGTTAGCAAGACCCGCAGCGGTTCCCACCATGTTCTGCTCGGCAATGCCCATCTGAATAAATCGTTCCGGGAAAGCTTTAGCAAAATGAACTGACTTGGTGCTGACACTTAAGTCGGCGTCTAAAACGACGATCTTAGGAAATTCAGCACCGAGGGCTTTAATCGCTTCACCGAAGGAATCTCGAGTTGCCTTATCGCTCATACTTTTCTCCCTTCGATCTCGGCAATCGCTTTTTCGGCTTCTGCTTTGCTCGGGGCACTTCCATGCCATCCAATATTGTTTTCCATAAATGAGACGCCTTTGCCTTTAATGGTATGGGCGATGATCATGCTGGGTTTGGTCGTCTCTTTCTTCGCTTTCGCTACGGCATCTAAAATCTGCTGATAGTTGTGACCGTCAATCTCTTGCACCGCCCAATTAAAGGCCCGCCACTTGTCCGCTAAAGGATCTAGATCCATCACTTCAGTGACGTGACCATCAATTTGGCCGTTGTTGTTGTCAGTGAAAGCGATGAGGTTATTCAGCTTGTACTTAGGAGCCGACATGGCCGTCTCCCAGACTTGACCTTCTTGAGTCTCTCCATCACCCATCAAGCAATAGACATGAGCTGATTTCTTCTGAAGCTTGAGTGCCAGGGCGACTCCTTGAGCAATGGAAAGTCCCTGTCCCAAAGAACCAGTCGAGGCTTCTACTACCGGCATAATGACTCGATCGGGATGGCCTTGAAGCTTGGAATTGATTCTTCGTAGCGTCCAAAGGTCATCGCGAGTGATAACGCCTTTTCGGGCAAGCACCGCATATAAAGCGGGGACGCCGTGGCCCTTAGAGAGAATGAACCTGTCCCGGTCCTCCCAATCAGGGTTCTTCGGGTCCATCTTAATTTCCCGGAAGAAAAGAGTGGTGATGATGTCGATGGCGGAAAGCGACCCACCGGGGTGTCCGCTCTGCGCGAGTTCGATCATACGAATAATGTCGGCTCTGCATTCGTTCGCAATCGCCGACAACTCTTGGACTGAAGCGTTTTCTGGCATGCGCTCTTATAACCTGCGCCCCGCCCCCCACGCAACCCCACTTCGCCAAAAAGGGATACGCGGGGTGACGCCGTTTTGCCGCGTCGGGCGTCTTGTCCGGCGTAGCCAAAGGCGAAGTCGGAAGCGGCAAGCGTAGCTCGAACCCTTGCGGTTTTTTGCTAATTTGGATAGGTTGCATCCCGCTATGAGTCGATTTTTTAATATTTTTGCCGGAACTTGTGCGTTGCTGCTGTTGGGCGTCATCTTGAGTGGCTATTTTCGCGTTGCTCTTGGGATTACCTTCGCTCAGCACATGCTTTTCGGGCTTACGACCGCCATCCTTTGCGTGTCTTTGCATTGCCTCATCTTTGCGATTTTTACCGGTTCGGGGAAGGACACGCGGCTTCTTTCGGAAGACCTGAAGCTAGATGCTTCATTTCTGAAGCGGGCAAAAGGATTCAAAAGGACCATTTTTCCGCCTGCGCTGTACGCTATCTTTTTCCTTATCTTAACCACCTCTTTTGGGGGCCTTGCGGCAGCCAAAGGGACGACCGGTTGGGTCTGGGCCCATATCGTAGCTTCGTGGTTTACGGCGATCTACAACTGGCGCACGTTTTATAAAGAAGCGGTGGGAGTGAAAGAGAACTCGACTCTTATCGATGCGGTAAATGTAGCCGCGGCCCTAAAAGCACCAAGCCTAGTAACGCCTCTATCAGAAGCAGGAGAAGTTATTCCGGGTGCGATAGAAAATTTATCTTGGGGAGCCCATGTCTTTGCGTTGGGAAAATTCCTGATGTTCATGGCTTACAATACGTGGCTTCCGTTCTTGTACTTCAAATACATCATGGGGCTGTTCACGACACCTTTTTGGCCGTTCCTGCTTTTGAGCGCGGTGCTTTTTGGCGGGGGCTATTATCTTCGATACCAATATCGATCATTCCGTCCTGGCGCACGTCCGTCGACGTAAACGCGCCAGATGATTTTGGCATCAGGTCTTTAAGCTTTACCATTAGTAATTCTAGTTTTCTTTGCACTCCGGCGGCACCCGGCTGGGCTTTTCGGTATTCCACGACCAGTTTTACCAGCAGATATTGCTCTTCTATTGGAGTGGTCATTAATTTAGCAAGACGGATAATAGAATCGTAAGGAGTCGTGGCGAGCCATTCGTTGGGAAGCGTTTTTCCTTTAGAAAGTACTTCCCTTACAAAAGTAGCGCAGGACTCGGTGTGTAGTCGAATATAAGTTGGGCTCATGAACTTAAATGCGAGCGCTATTTGAGCATCAGAAAGTGTCTGCGATTGCTTATTCAAAAGTTTATAGAGTTTCAATTTGAGCCGGTCGTTATAGGGATTTATCTCAAGGAGCTCTGTCCATTGTTGGAATGGAGTGCGTACAGGATGGTAAACCCCAATGGTTGTGAAACGGCTCCAGTACAGGAATTCGCTTCTCGTATGTAGATGTCCTGGCCATCGTTGCGCCGTACGAAGGAGTATGGCGAGGAACATCCCCGAAGCAAATCCAAACACGTGTGCCAGATGATCTACGTTATCGACCCGAGGAGGAAGAAATTGCGCTGCCGAAAGCACCAGCTCCAAAAGGATCACGTCTAGGAAAAAAAACCAGGAGGTCTTTAGCGAAATCATTCGCCTGCCCCACCAGAAAAAATAACGAGTCCGAAACCGAAAGTTATAGACGTAATAAGTTCCCATTAAAGCGAAAATGCCACCGCTTGCGCCCACGTGAGGGACATAGGCAGCTGCTTTTGAAGAAAGAATCAGACTCATGAAGATTCCGAAGCTTCCCCCAAGAACAAAGATCGAAAGCGAGCATAAAAAAGGAATGAAGGTCGCGCAAATTCTCGCACCCGCAAAGGCCCCAATAAGATTTAAGAGGAGATGCAGAGGGCTCCCGTGAATGAAATTGGCGTAGATCACTCTTCTAAGGTCCCAGTCCGAAGGAGCGGGAGCTATCTTAATGAGAGGACGAAGTTGCAAATAACTTTCTGCTCCAGCTTGCAACCCCGCCTTACCGTCCGAAGCCACGGAATACAGATTGTCGACAAACGCAGAATCAGCTTCGAGGGTATTGGAGGTTTCTAAATAGGCAACGCAAAGGAGAATAACGATCACCAGCCCCGGCCAGATATGGCGGGCGTGACGTTTGGGAACTTCGGGAGAAATGGGGACCAAAAGGATCATACTTTTTGCCGTACTTTTTTAACGACACTTCCTCCAACTAAATCTTGCAGCGTGAGTCTATCGGTTCGAAAAGAAGCCAGTGCCCAGCCAATTCCTCCCGATAAAGCCCCAAGCAGAATTTTTCCCACTAACTCTCGAGTCATCGCTTGTGAAAAAGAAAGATTACTTCCGGTCTGTCGATCGATCACTCTTAATCCCAGGAGGACCTTTCCAAAACTTCCTCCCCAGCGGCAGGTCGCTAGGATGTCGATGAGGTAAAAGGCCATTATTTTGCAGGCCAAGCTACCTACTCTAATGGTGGCTTCCAACTGGGACCACGCACTATTACCTGAAAGAATCACTCCCATCGCTTTTGACATGCGATCAATCGCTGTCACTGCCAAAAAAATTAAAATCCCGTCTAACAGGCCGGCAGCGCAACGAGTAATGAGATCGGCGTCAGGACAATCTAAATAATGTTCGTCCTCCGCTTCGGAGAGCGTTTCCGATATCGATCGCTGACGCTCCTTTTTTTTACGGACGTAGTGTCCCATTGTCCGAATCCTCTATGCGCGAAACGCTTAAGCTACCTGTTCAACTTCGTTCGAACTATTTGCGGCCTTTGTGATTTGCTTAATTAGTTGAAACACCTGTTCGACGTCGTTTTCGATAAGCCCTAAATGAGCGGCTGAGAAATCGGGACCAACTCCTACGGCTTTGGCTCCTAGAATTTGTAGTCGAAATAATCGAAACGAGGTTTCGTACAACTGTTCTTTAGTGAAGCCTTCCGTTCCTAAGAAATTGGTGAGCGGAAAAGCTCCTAAGATGTCGTCTTGGCCGAACAAAAGAAGCATCACTCCTAAATCCATCAGTGTTGGCTTCAGCTTCGAGAATTCTCGAGTTGCCATCAAATAGCGAAGCGAGTTCAGCACTGGCGATTCGGGGAATCGTTTTTCCCATAGCCATTCCGAGTGATCGACCGATATTTCTGTGAGTCCCGATTTCAACGCGGGGTGCAGCGAGAAGTGGTGAGCTTTGTCATCAATAACGCTCTTGATGGCGCGTTCTTTATGCGGCCAGAACTTCTCAAGGATCGATTTAAACTGGATTCCCAACTCCGCTTCCAGCGCCGAGCAGTAGCTTTGGGCGATAAGCTTATCTAAGTGAGGCGGAGGTAACGGAAATTTCTGGTCGAGACTTAAGAATCTGAAAAAGTGCGCCAACTGCCAGTACTGTTTTGCTAGCTTTGTCGTCGCAGGCCCGCTTGGAAACTCGTGATGAGAAACTTCTTCGGGGTGCGAGTTTACTTGAGCCAACAGATCCACTTCAGCATTTTCTTCAATTAACTTCCTGGGGGGAGGAGGTGGCAAATGCGGCGGGTGATGCGCCGGCTCTTCACTCGCATGTTTCACTTCGGTATGCGAGGGCTCGTTCTCGTTCTCGTTCTCGTTCATGTGCGTAAGGGAATCGACCCCTACAGGAAGTGTTGCTTGTTTTGGTAAGGGCTCTAGTTCAGATTTATCAAAGAATGATCCTTCATCTATAGGGGACGAAGCGTCTTCAGCTTTCGTGTCGAACCAACTGGCTTTCGCCGGCCCTTCGCTATCCGCAATCGGAGTATGATCGAAATGTTCGTTGGGTTTTGACGAAGCTTCAGTAGGAGAGGAGTCAAATAACGGAACATCAAAATCCGAAGCGTGCAAGAGCACTTCCCCCGGCGCCTGAAGCGAAGAGGATCCGTCCAAAGGTTCTGGAGTAAATAAATTTATATCGTGATTTTGCTCGTGCGGAGTTGCCGTCTCGTGAAGGGGAGCGATGTCGTCTCCGTCGAGATCGAAAGCGACGCCTTCTTCTTCTTTGTCTTCGCCGGAAAAGAAGTTAGCGACGTCGGCGCTGTTTTTCTCTGATTCTCCTAGTCTTGGCCAGTCCTCTGTAGAAAGAGGGGCTTCCAAAGCTTGCGCTTCGGGAGCGAAGGCTAAGGGCTCGGCCGGAGTGGTCATCCCATCCTTGGGAGACGGTTCCGCCAAGGCAGTGGAGGAAATTAGTTGAGTTTTTTGTTCTCGATGTCGCAAGTCCCCTAGAGTCTGATTCGCTTGATTGAGCGAAGCGTCCAATTCTAAATGCTGTAGTAGAAGACAATAGGTTTCGCTACACCGCTGAAAACTTTGTGCATCGGGAGCAGCCGTTTCATGGGCGGATTCCAATTCTTCTTTGGTCCCGAACAATATTTCGCCAATCTCATTTGTCGTTAGAGTCTCAAAGTTTTGCTCCCGAGCAAAAGTCTCGCCCAGAAGACTATCTATTAATCGGTTAAGTTCGGTTTGTGAGCTCATCGTTAGTGCCTCACTTTTACGTTAACTCTTAACTGCTGAATGACCTCGCGCTTGATACTCGCTAGCCATTCACCCAGCTGTCCTTCACTGAGGTTTTGAGTTTGACTGAGTTCGGGAATCGTTTTGCCATCAAGAAAGAGCCTGAATAGCTCCTTACTTTCCTGGTCCAAACAGTCCACGGCTCGCTCAAATCGCGAAAGTACGTCCGCCGCAGCTTCTTCTACGGTCGCTTTTTCGAGCAACTCTTCGACGTCTTGTGTGAAGGGAGTCTCTTGTTTCTTCATAACCACCCATTTGTAGGGCGGGGAGCCTATTACTTGACGCCCCGCACATAACACGTATCGTCAAGGTTGACGCAAAGCTTAACCACAAATTGGTTTTTGAGGGTGGTTGTGGTACAGTTGCTCCCTCGTTTAGGAAACCTATGTACTTCCAATGGCTTAGAAAAAATGGTTTTGGGCTCCGCACACTGGTTCTATTGACCCT
>JBBQIT010000092.1:0-10536 GCA_038325205.1 Bdellovibrionota bacterium | reverse complement strand
CCCATTCCAGACTCTTGCCTCAAAGGGAAGGTGGAGATAGTTTGGCTTTCAGTGAACCCGGAGGGTGCCATTCGCAAAGAGCGTATTGGCCATCGAGTAAAATAGCCTCAAATGAGTGAAGACGAGATCAGAAATTATTTAGCAGGAAAAACTAAGGCAGCGCCTCCGGCAAAAGCCGTGCGCCCTAGGGTTCGAAGAGGCGCTCCGCAAGCTTCACCTCAACCGCAAGATACCTTTAAAGACTTTTCCGCTACCCACTTGCTGTGCCCAACGTGCAAACGCGCTATGCCAGTAAGAGAAAAAATTCTACTCTTTTTACCGGATGGGGATCTCTACGATTATACCTGCACGACTTGTGGAGCTTCTTGCGGGACTCGAAAAGCCGGGAAATAGTTTAGGGTCTGTAGACCTTAGGCCGTAAAGATGACGTCCCAGGTAGTTATCTCTCCAGCATCTTTCAATTCAATTCCCATATCCGAAAGCTGCTTTCGAATCGTATCTGATTTCGCGAAGTCTTTCGCTTTACGAGCTTCGATACGTTCTTGGATTAGCGTTTCGATCTGAGCCGCATCAAGATTACGTTCCTTCAGCGCTAGATTTTTGAGGACCCCAAGATAAGTCTCGCTATTTTCTTGGAAAAGATTGATCACGCCACCTAGAAGTTTCATTTGTTTCAAAAACTCGACGGCTGTGGCGTGAGATTCGGAACTCAATTGAAAGTTCTTTCGATCGACCATGGCATTAATGGCTCGAACGAGCTCAAAGACCTGACCCATCACCTTGGCGGTATTGAAATCGTCATCCATGGCCTCGCGCCATTTATCCCAAAACTCTTGAACCGCCTTTGCCGCCTTGTTGTCTTCGGTCGCAGGCTTGGCGTCGGGATTGATTGGCTTAGGCGCTAATACTTCGCACTTATGCAGCGTCGAATAGATCCGATGCAAGGCCGATTGGCTCTCTTTCAAGTGAAGGGCAGAAAAATCGATGACCGATCGGTAGTGGCCCGACAAAAGCATGAACTTTAAGATCTCGGCTGAATACTTTTCGATGAACTCGCGGGTGAGAAGAATATTGCCCAAGGACTTGGACATCTTCTCTGACCCCATATTGAGCATATTGTTATGCATCCAATATTTCGCAAAAGGCTTTTCGGTCGCGGCTTCCGATTGGGCTATCTCATTCTCGTGATGCGGATGAATCAGGTCCATTCCCCCACCATGCAGATCAAAAGATTCGCCTAAATACTCCATCGCCATGACCGAGCACTCGATGTGCCAGCCCGGTCGCCCCAATCCCCAGGGACTTTCCCAAGCGGGTTCCGAAGCTTCTTTTCGGGGTTTCCATAGCGAAAAATCTAAAGGGTCGCGCTTTTTGGCTTCTACTTCGACTCGAGCGCCCGAAAGCATGTCGTCTGGGTTTTTCCCAGAGAGCTTTCCGTAGGGCTTAAACTTGCGAACCGCAAAGTAGACTTCACCGTCTACTACGTAAGCGGCTTCTTTCTCGATGAGTCTTTCAATTAATTTGATAATTCCCGGAAGATGTTCCGTTACCCGAGGCATACGGGAAGGGTTCTTCACCCCGAGTAAGGCCATATCCTTCTCATACTCGGCGACATACTTATCGGTAATCGTCTTAGAATCCGTTTTCTCAATCTTGGCCCTATCGATGATTTTATCGTCGATATCCGTGTAGTTCATCACATAGGTGACTTGAAATCCGGAAAACTCCAAATATCTTCGGACCACATCAAAAAACACTAAAGGGCGGGCGTTGCCGATGTGAATAAAATTGTAAACCGTAGGCCCGCAGACATACATCTTCACTTGGTGAGCTACTTCGGGAACTAAAGCCTCTTTTTTTCCGGATAACGAATTGGTGAGCTGAATCGGCATGACTTATTTTTTCTCTTCAAGGAGCACGATCGCTTGGGCGGCGATCGCCCGTCTTGCGCCGATATCTCCTAAACCTTCCATAGTCTTTGCTTTTACACTAACGGATGTGAGCTCGATACCCAAAAGCCTTGCGACACTTTCTCGGATCTCAGTCCAATGTTCGGCAAGCTTCGGCTCTTCGAGGAAAACAATAGAATCGCATTGGGCTACCCGCCATCCCATCGCGTGGATTCGGTGCAGCGTCTCTTTAATAAATTCGGAACTGGGGCGATTCTGATTCTCGGGTTTCGTATCGGGAAACCATTGTCCGATATCACCTAAAGCCATGGCGCCTAAGCAAGCGTCGGTCAAAGCGTGCAAAAGCACGTCGCCGTCAGAATGAGATTCTACAGAGAAGTAACAAGGAACCTGAATCCCTCCGATGGGGATTTGCCCTTTTCTTATAACGGGAACTAAACGGTGAATGTCGTATCCGAGTCCTGTTCGCATGCCGGCTCCCTCTTTTCTGTCTTTTCCATTAGAGTTTCTACTACAGAAATTTCGTAATCGTAGGTCACTTTTAGGTTTCTTACGTCGCCTTCAAAGACCCCCACGGGAATGCCATAGTACTCGCACAGTGAGGCATCATCCGTAAAGGTAAGCTCGTTCTGATTTTTAACCTTTTCGGCTAATGACCGAATGACGCTGTATTCGAAAATTTGGGGAGTCTGCACCCGATGGACCATCGACCGGTCAACCGTTTCCGTGACTTGACTGTTTTCGACCCGTTTTAAAGTCTCGACCACTGGCACCACCGGAATCCATCCTGCAAACGCTCGGTCGTTTAAGGCCTTCTGGACTCTTCCCAAAAAGGCAGGTGTTAGATAGGGACGGCAAGCGTCGTGAATAATGACTCGTGAAGGGAGGGGCGATAGTTTTTCCAACGCCTCCAGAGCGATTCGAGCCGAATCTTGACGTCTTTCGCCTCCAGCGATCAAAGTGACTTGGGTCGATTCGTCTAGGAAGTAAGAATCCAGTTGTTCCTCGGCTAAGGCCAGATGGGCTTCGGGCATTACCAGAATAAACTGACGGAAAGTATTGAGTTGGGACAACGAGCGCAGCGCATGAATGAAGACCGGAGCGTTCCCCAGCATTTGGAATTGCTTGGGAATAGACGTGCTTTCAGAAAAGCGTTTGCCCACACCACCTCCTAGAAGGATGGCATCCATGGTCATCATAAAATTACGAGAGCGCTCATGTTCCGAAAATAGCGATTAGCTCTTTTTCAACTTCGGATTCTTGAATGTTTTGAGCGAGAGACAATTCTTTCACCAAAAGGGTTTTGGCTTGATCGAGAAGCTTTCGCTCACCGAAAGAAAGATCTTTGTCGTGTTTGAGTAAGAATAGGGCGCGGAGTACTTCCGCGATCTCTTGAACTTGGCCCGTATGGATCTTCTCCATATACTCACGGTAGCGTCGGTTCCAAGTCTGGTGATCAATAGCCGAAGGTTCCTTCTTGCGAAGGATCTTGTATACCTCTTCGACTTCCTTAGCTTTAATGATGGGTCGCAAACGCTGCGCAGAGTTTTCAATGGGAACGAAAACTTTCTTCGGCGCTCCGTTGTCATGAATTTCTAGGATATAAAAACTTTGTTTTTTTCCTGGACTAAACTCACGTTCCTCGATACCTCTAACAACTCCCACTCCATGGGAGAGGTGGACCGCGTTATCACCTACTTTGAATTGGTACATTTGCGTAGCGACCTCGTTAGCGTTTTGGAGGCTTGCTTATATCACATGTCCCTCTCTATTGCATTACTTTAAGTAATATCTGGCCTGATGTGTCGTCGAGCAACCAACGAAAAAACAAAGGAATTCATGGGATTGGCGCAGACGTTTTTATTTGAACAACCTTTGAATTAGTAAAGAGGCTAATCCATGAATAAAAATCATATTCTCGTTTTGGGATCGCAGTCCCCTCGTCGACGGCAGCTACTGGAAACGCTAGATTTAGCGTTTCGAGTAGAAATTCCTGAGGACAACGAGAAGGACGCCAATGAAAAAAATGTCGATGAGATCACAGCGGAAAACGCCTACGTGAAGGCTTCGGGCATCCTCTCTAGATTGCAGAACGCGGACGAAGTCGCCCTCGGCGCCGATACTCTAGTTGTGCTGGGAAGTGAGGTCTTAGGTAAGCCAAAAGATCGCGCGGACGCCTTGAAAACATTAAGTAAGTTGTCAGGAAAGACCCACCGGGTGGTGACTGGAATCTGCCTTATTTCTCCCAGGGGAGGGAGCCGTCGAGCTACGGATTCGAGCTTTGTAACTTTTCGAAAGATAACCGATCAAGAATTGGAGCAGTACGCTAATATCGCTGAACCATATGACAAAGCTGGGGCTTATGCCGTACAAGGGGCGGGTGCTCTATTTATCGATAAGATCGAAGGCTCATACACGAACGTGATGGGATTACCCATTGAACTCCTGATGAAGGAGATCTCATCGCTTCTTGGAATTTCCGTCTTCGATCTCTTTGCGAAAGCTAAATAAAGAATGTCCATTTTACTCAGATTTCAGGCCCTACAAAACGAACTAAAGACGTTAGCTCCTGACCGTAAGATTTCGATCGTCGGAGTCGCTAAACTCCAATCGATCGAAACCATGCGAGAAGCGATCAAAGCGGGGGTCCCCATGATTGCCCATAATTATGTGCAAGAAGGAGAGGCCGCGATCAAAGCGCTTAGCGGAGAAAAGGTGGAGTGGCATTTCATCGGGAACATCCAAAGTCGCAAAGTGAAGGAGCTTCCTCCTTACGATTGTGTGCAAAGTATTGCACGGCTTGAAGTGGCTCAATCCCTTTCGGAACGAATGAAAGCTTTGGGTCAAGGGATGAGAGTGCTCGTTGAAGTGAATATTGGAACTGAAGATCAGAAGTCGGGAGTGTCTTTGGAAGATCTCCCGGAACTACTTTCTCAGGTTTCTCGAATGTCAGGTTTGACGCTAGAAGGGCTGATGGCGATGCCTCCGGCACTTCAACCGGTGGAAGAGCGCAGGCCTTTTTTTAAGAAGATGAAGCAGCTCTTTGATACTCACCAAAAGGCTTACGGCCTAAAGGTTCTTTCCATGGGAACGAGCGAGGATTACTCGATTGCGGTGCAAGAGGGGGCGACGATGATCCGCCTGGGAACCTCACTGTTGGGGGCTCGCGAACTTAGTTCCATTTCATGACGAGGCGCTCATTTCAAGCCCGTCGGTTTATGTTAGTATCGCGCTCATAATTTTCTCCAAGGAACTTTTATGTCAATTAAAGCGCTCGATATAGTTTCTGAAAAGCTTACTCCCGTGGACATTAAGAATAAGGAATTTAAACGAACGGTTTGGGGGTATGCCCCTCAAGAGGTCGTAGATTTTTTAGATGTAACCGCGAAGGTTTGGGAGAAGGTCCAAAAGCACGAGAAAGAACTAGCCGACGAGATTCGCCGATTATCCGGAGAGATAGACAACTGGAAGCGACGTGAGACCGAACTCGATGAAATGCGGGACCGAGCTCGTGACGACGCTTCCAATATTCGCAACCAGGCGACTCAGGAAGCCGAAGCTTTTTTTGGCGAAGTGAAACAGAAAGCGGAAGAGGTAAGAGGGAAAGCCGAACAATGGCTTGAGACCGTTATCTCGGAAGTCGAAGAGACCGAAAAGAAAAGAGACGCTATCTTTGCTGGCCTGAGAGCCAATCTCGACCAACACTATGATTTGCTGGAGCAGGCCCAAGCCAACGTAAAACGGCCTTTGGGACATATCGATTCTAGAGAACAACAGCTTCCTACCTGAAGCTAATTTACGGCTTGTACATTTTCGTTTGAGACCCAACCTGCGATGGGAGCATCGAGGTCTTTGTCGGTGTCTGTCTCTTTGAGGATATTTACAATCGTTCCTGCGGGAAAATCAGCCAAGATCTCGTCTTTGCTTTTTTCTGCTGTCTTAAAGACAGAGATCGATTCGTTGGGTCCGGTGAGTACGGCAAAGTGGCAATAGTAGCGGGTATTGAAATAAGCCACGCCGACCAAAATAGTAAAGCCTACGGTAATGCCAAAAAGGGCCCGTCTTGGGCCAATGCAAGTTTTTGGCTTCACCCATACGAGAAGTATCGCCCCACACAAGCTCCAAAAAGCCGCAAAGATTAAAAAGAGGCGAACGCTTGGGTTCACAAGTAGTGAGAAGCGGAAGAACCATTCGCTCGGGAGATTCTCTTTTACTCCAATTTTCTTTTGAATGTCTGAAAGGGTGGCGAGGTCGGTCCAGATGCGAAAAGGGGAAAGTCTGAGACGTGTCGACTTTAGAATATGGAAGACGGCCGGCCCTGACTGTTTCAACTGCCAGTAAGAGAGCCCAAGATTGTAATGAGCTTCGGCAGACTCAACCCCCTGAGATTTCGCGAGCTCGCCCCACTCTTCGTATGCGGATCTTGCCTCTTCAAACTTGCCTTCAGAAAAGGAGTGAGTTCCTTTTTCCCAAAGTTCGGTAAGCGAGGGTCCGCCTTCTAGTCCCCATAAACTGCTACCTAAGGCTGCAGTGACGAAGGCAATGAATAGGCTAGCTCGAAATGTCATCAGGGTTTTGATGACTTAAATTTAACAGTAACGCGCAATTTAGTAACGGACTTCGTACTTATCTTCCAACACTCTTACTAGAGTGCGGAGCTCATTCAGTCTCTCGTCGAGTTCTACGTTTCGCTGTTCCAACAAACGGATTCGTTCGTCCTTTTCGCGAAGCGTATGCTCGAACGCTTGACTGACCATCCGTACCGCTTTTTCGACCAACGGGATCGCAAGACGATCCTGGGCCTCGTCGTCCTTCATTGAAGAAGTTGCAGTCTTCGGAGCGCTCTCTTGTCGATACTGCGGAGCGTTCTCTCCCATAGACATGCGTGACGAGACGATATTCAGGACCGGCTGGGGCGTTGGCTGATTCCCATCACTAAAGAGGATGAGGTATCGACCCTTCTCCAATCGGAACTGAATACTATTGCTCTTTATTTTACGGCGGATGGTGCTAAGGCTGACTCCACTCTTTACTGCATACTCGGTCAGTGGAAGCCAGAGTCCGTTACCCTCATTGCGCGTCTCGGTGACGTGCTGTGGCATGAGAGTATTCCCTATAGCGCTCGGGATGTGCCCCAAGCTGGGTTATACATTTATTATAACCTCACTACAGAGCTATCTCAAAGTCCGGTATTTTTGGTACAATAAAAGAAACCCCCTCCTACCTTATGATGAAAACAATAAAGCCCATTTTAAAAGTTTTCTTATTCATTGCGACGGTTCTATTGGTCGGACAGATTCCCGTTGGGACTGTCACCGTCGGATCCTGGTTTGGACACTCGGTACTCGCCACCTGTCGAGCAGGCGCACAGGCCGTGGAGACAAGCCAATGGTACAACAAGCTTTCCGAATCTCCGGTAATCGCGGCGTGGCTCAAAGGGCCTAACCCGACTTCGCCGGAGCCGGAACCAGAAAAAGCAAAACCTCACACTTCGCGCCCGCGCCACAGCGAGCTTCGTCCTGAAGTGATGAAAGAGGACATTAAGATTGGTGATATCAAGCCTGAGGAAGCCAAGCCTGAAGAAACTAGAATCGGTGAAGACGGCGAAAAGATTAATTCGTCTGATCGAGAATCGCTAATCCGACTTTTGGAATAGCTGGAGACCCTATGAAACAAGCCCAGTTCATCGAGCGTCGGAAAGAAAATCGCCTGCCCTTTAATGACAAGGTGATCTTCACTGATGGGCAGAAGTCTGTCACCGCCTACGCGGTAAACATTAGTCGCGGCGGCGTTTTCGTAATGTCTTTAGATCCTTTCCCCATCGATACGCAGATCGTTTGTGCTTTTTGCTTGCCCGGCCAAGCTTCCAGCTTCTGCGTAAAGGGGAAAGTCGCGCATATCGTGTTTGATAGACAGCGCTGTGAAGTGGAAAACGGCATGGGGCTCATGTTCTTAGAATTGGACGAGTCCCAAAAATCGACTTTGAATTTGCATATCTTGAATCAGCAGTCGGCTTATCTAGAATTGAAGAAATTATTGCTCGCGGAACGACCAGCGGCGTCTGAAATCGCTCGTTGTCTTAAAAAAATTCCCACGCTTTCTCCGACTTCTGATCTGCTTTCACTACGCTACCGAGTGAATCGGATCTGCACTATCTTCGAGCCCTCTCCCATAGAGGTCGCGGAAGCGGCCGATAGAAAGACAGCCTAGAAAAGTCGAAGGGCGTGATGTACATAAGCTAGTCAGATGCACATTTTCGCAAGGCACTTTTTTCCCCTTTCAAGTCATTGATTTCCTGCCTCTATTGCGACCTTCATAATGTTCACAATTAGTGGTCGTCGAACTGTCGACCATTTTGACGTTGCAAGGTCCTTACCCGATGACTCGTCGAACACATAACATTCACAACCACTTCGCATTTTCGGCAACCGTTGGCGTCCCAATTGCATTCTTTCTCGTCGTAGTTTCAACGTAGAGTTTCCAAGTTGTCCGTATATGGGGAGAAGTGTGATTGCTATGATGAAGAAATGGTGGATTTTAGCGGTGGTGTTCACCCTGGCTCTGTCTTTGACAAGCTGCTCGGGTGGATTTGATCCTAATTTGCAAACCGGAAATGGCGTGGGTCAAACGACCTGCAGTGGCGCTAAGGGAAGTTTCATCCTTACCATAAATCAAACTGGTTATGGGATGTACGACCTTCAGATCGACCCACAACAAGTAACTCCTGAGGGCATCATGACTCAGATGGCATTTGTGGATGTGTCGGGAGATCATCAAGTCGTTTATACCGGCTCGCTGTTCTCTGGTCGCACGGTCCATGTGAACGCTCACATCGATGACCTTCAGAATTTTAGCTACTTGATTATGGCGACCTACAATCCGCAATTGCAGTTTTTGCAAATGACGGCGCCGACTCGCTGTGACCTTCCGTTCCCGGGCGATAGTGGGAATAATGGGAATGGTAATTAATTTCTGTCGCGGAGCGCGCAGAAATTATCCCGAGCCCAGAAGCGACTTGTCCCGGCGTAGCCAGCGGCGAAGTCGGAGGGTTCTCGGTGTTCTTGGCAGATTTTTATTTAGGGCAAAGTCCTAGTAAAATTTTAGATTACTCAAGTTTCTTTTCGATCACTTGAATCGAAAGCTCTCGAAGTTGTGTCGTGTTGACCTGCGACGGTGCCTCACTCATGAGGTCCGTCGCCTTTTGCGTTTTGGGGAATGCGATGACATCTCTAATCGCGTCTGTGCCAGCGAAAATCATAGCGATGCGATCCACCCCCAGGGCAATGCCTCCGTGTGGAGGGGTGCCGTACTGGAGCGCCTTTAAGAAGAAGCCAAACCGTTGCTGGGCCTCTTCTGCGGAGATACCCAAGACTTCGAACATGCGCGCTTGAACCTTAGGATCATAGATGCGAAGACTGCCGCCCCCGATCTCATATCCGTTAAGGACTAAGTCGTAAGCGCAAGCTCGGATGTTCTCCAACTCTTTTGGCGCGTTCGATGTCATGAACTGCGCTAAGTCTTCGGGGTTTGGTCCCGTGAAAGGATGATGGGCGGCATAGAATCGCTTGTCCTCTTCGTTGAAATCAAGAAGAGGAAAGTCCGTAACCCAAGCAAACTCGAATTTCGATTCATCGGTGTAGCCGTAACGTTTGCCGTACTCGAGTCTCAGCGAGGATAGGGCGTTGTTTACGATCTTAGCCGAAGCGCAGATGACCAAAAGCATCGCCGATTTTTTATAAGGCAGCATCGCTTCAATTTCGGCCTTTAGCGAGTCATTGAAAAACTTGGCCTGAGGCGATTGCCAATCGCCCGGCGACTTAATTCGAATCCAAGTAATCCCTTTAGCACCAAAAGGAGCTACTTTTTTGACGAGTCCGTCTAACTCACTTCGAGTCATCGGCTCTTTTTCTTCAAAACAAAGGCCCTTGATGATGTCGCCCTTTTCTACGGCTGTACGATAGACCTGAAATTCACTTTTGGCCCCTTGAGCGGTCAACTCCACAAGGGTCAGAGAGTTACGAGTGTCAGGTTTGTCTGACCCGTACTTCGCCATCGCGTCTTCGTAGCCAATGCGAGGAAAGGGAATCGTAATATCTTTATTCAAGACCTCTTTGCAAACCTTCTTCATCAGGCTTTCATGAAGCGTCTGAATATCAGTCTCATCAACGAAAGACATCTCAACGTCTATCTGCGTGAACTCTGGTTGCCTATCCGCGCGTAAGTCTTCGTCACGGACACAGCGGGCCACTTGAAAATACTTATCCACGCCGCCAATCATGCAAAGCTGCTTTAGCGTTTGCGGAGATTGCGGGAGCGCATAGAAGTGTCCGGGATGAACGCGACTAGGAACTAAATAATCCCTGGCGCCTTCTGGAGTGCTTTTGTACAAGATAGGCGTTTCAATATCCCAGAAGCCTTCGGCGTAGTAGAACTCGCGTGCAGACTTTAGAAAATCATGTCGGATCTTTAAATTCTTTTGAAGTCCTGGACGACGAAGCTCCAAATAGCGGTGAGCGAGTCGCAAAGACTCATCGACTTCACCGGCTGTGGGAGAATCTTCATGCAACATGTAGGGAAGGGGCAGCGAAGAATTCAAGATTGCTAGCTCTAATCCGTAGACTTCGAT
>JBBQIT010000091.1:0-10540 GCA_038325205.1 Bdellovibrionota bacterium | reverse complement strand
AGACATGCACCGTCTCCACTAAATCCGCTTGGGCAGCCATGACTTTGTCGATGTCTTTGTAAGCCCCAGGAGTCTCGTCAATCACTTCAGCATCTTTGCGACACTCGATCCCCTCAGTGGCTTTTTGATGATCTTGGATCGTAAATTGTCTTTTAGCAGCCGTGCGAGACAGCGCTCTTCCCGCTCCATGGGAACAGGATTCAAAACTCTCTTTGTTCCCTAGCCCTCGCACGATAAAAGACTTAGCTCCCATGGAACCAGGAATAATCCCTAGCTCTCCTTGTTTCGCACTCACGGCACCTTTGCGGGTAACGTAGACCTCTTCTTGGTAGTGGGTCTCTTTGGAAACGTAGTTATGGTGGCAATTAACCGCCATTCCCTTGGCTTCAAAGGGAGGCAGACCGCAGTTGCTTAGGGTACCGAGGACCGCTCTCATCATAAGTTTTCGATTGGTAGAAGCGTAATGCTGTGCCCATTCGACAGCGTCTACATAGTCAGTGAAGTAACGACTTCCTTCTTCGAGGTAGGCCAAATCTTTGTCGGGAAGCGTTCCCAATTTATCACCCATCTCTTTGCGGGCCAGATCGATAAAATACATTCCCATTCGGTTTCCGACACCACGAGAACCACTGTGCAGCATGACCCAAACGTGCTCCCTTTCATCCAAGCAGACCTCAATGAAATGATTACCGCCTCCCAAAGTTCCCAGCTGGTTGACGTCATTGCCTTGGCCAAGCCTTGGATGTTTTTTGGTCAAGGTTTCGTAAACCCGAACCATAGGATTCCAAGCTTCATAGACAATCTCTGGAATTTTTCCCCAAGCTCCCCGGTCATTTCGTTTTCCCCCGTGAGTCCGGCCGTGGGGAACGGCTTTCTCAATCGCGGTTCGGATGGCTTTCAAATTATCGGGGAGGTCTTTGGCTCTAAGCGAAGTCTCAACCGCCATCATTCCGCAGCCAAGATCGACTCCGACCGCGGCAGGGATGATTGCCTTTTTTGTCGGGATGACACTTCCTACGGTAGCGCCTTTCCCAAAGTGAACATCGGGCATTGCGGCAATCCACTTATGAATAAAAGGAAGGGTCGTTAGATTGAGCAACTGCTGGCGAGCTTCTTTTTCCAGCGGGACGCCTTGGATCCAAGCTTTCACTGGGGTGGAGGAAGTGCCTTTGATAATTTCGTAGGATTTCGAAGAGCTCACGAGCGAGATTTCGAAGTGAATCTAACTCCGACGATGCTTAGCTCATAGAGTAGCCACATCGGAATCATCACTGCAGCAAGCGTAACGGCATCAGGAGAAGGGGTGGCAATCGAGGAAACAACCGCGATAATAAGAATGGCATGCCTTCGGTATTTAGAAAGAAATTGATGGGTCACTAAACCAAATCGTCCCAATAGCACCATGACGACCGGCAATTCGAAAACGATTCCCGCTAAAAGCATGATCTTTATAGTCAGCGAAAAGTATTCAGTAAGCGTAATGAGAGGAAGGTCTTCTTTGTTTCCGAACTTGATCAAATAGTCATAACCCATCGGGATGATCACATAATAAGCAAAAGCCATCCCGATCAAAAAACTAGAAGTTCCAAATAGAATAAAGGGACCAGCAAATTTTCGTTGGGATTTATCCAAAAAGGGCGAGAGCATTCGCCAAAGTTGGGCTAGCAGATACGGAAACGTTAGCGCTATAGACGCCAAAACGCTGATCTGCATGTAGACCATGAACTTGTCGGTGATACCCGTGTAGTAAAGCGTCTTGTGGTCTTCAGGAAGTACTTTGAGCAGAGGAATCTGCATGTACCTAATGATGTAGTCAGAATAGTAGAAAGTGACACACCACCCGGCAAAGATGACAAGCACGCTACGAAATAGCGAGCGTCTCAACTCATCGAGCTGATTCCAGATAGGCTCCGGGCCCTGCGTCCCGTCCTTGTCAGAGGGAGCCGGCGTTAAGGAATTTACGTTTTCGGTTTGGATGTGGTGTCTCCGCTTGGCGTCTCGTTCTTTTCTTTCACTTGAGGAGGATTGGACTCTTCTTCGCCGTCTAAGGCCTTTTTGAAGTCTCTGATCCCTTTGCCCAAACTCTTGCCCAGTTCAGGAAGACGCTTCGGTCCAAATAGAAGTAGGCCCGCTGCCCCAATCACCAACAACTCAGGAAGTCCTAAATTAAACATCGCTTTACCACAGCCCTTTCCTCGAATCTTGTCAACACTGCGCGACTCACTTATCGGCTCAAAATGACGCAAGCTTAAGCCACCCCACCTAATATTGCCGAGTCGTGTTACGGGGTTGAGAAATGCGCTCCCGAAGACTACGCTAGGGATACTTTTATGAGGTGACGTCTTGCGAAGTCTCTTTATGGTGACCGCCGTAGTCTTGAACCTTGGGCTTGGGGTTGCTTCCTATTTTTTTCCGGAAGCGGGGTGGGGTTTTCTGTTTCTTGGGCCTTTGACCTTGGTCGGTATCGTCGACCTTAACCAAACCAGGCATGCCATTCGGCGAAATTTCCCGGTACTGGGCCATTTCCGCTATCTCTTTGAAGCCATAAGGCCCGAGATCAATCAGTACTTTGTTGAGTCTGATACCGATGGCACTCCTTACAGCCGGCAGACCCGATCGGTTGTCTATCAGCGAGGAAAAAAGGAGCTCGATACGTTGCCCTTCGGCACCCGCTTAGACGTCTACGAAATAGGCTATGAATGGGTGAACCATTCTTTGGCTCCTGCCCATATATTTCCAGAATCTCTCCGGGTGACCGTCGGAGGGCCTCAGTGCACGATGCCCTACTCTTCTAGCATCTTAAATGTGTCCGCTATGAGCTACGGCAGCTTAAGCGCCAACGCCATTGAAGCTTTAAATGGCGGGGCCAAGCTTGGGAATTTTTCTCATGACACTGGCGAAGGGGGCCTTACCCGATATCACTTAAACCCCGGCGGAGACATCGTTTGGGAGATTGGAACCGCGTACTTCGGCTGCCGAACTCCCGACGGTAAATTTTCTCCTGAGCGTTTCCAAGAAAAGGCAAAGCACCCCTCGGTCAAAATGATCGCGGTGAAACTTTCTCAAGGAGCGAAGCCCGGTCACGGAGGAATACTTCCGGCGGCCAAACTAACTCCCGAGATTGCCGAAATCCGCGGCGTGCCGATGGGGTACGATGTTATCTCCCCGCCTGCGCACACTGCCTTTTCGACTCCCATCGAATTCTTGCAATATCTGAGTCGACTTAGAGAACTCTCGGGCGGAAAACCCGTAGGATTCAAACTTTGTGTGGGAAAAAGAAGAGAGTTTGTCGCCATTGCCAAAGCGATTGTTAAAACCGGAATCTATCCCGATTTTATTACCGTCGACGGAGGCGAAGGAGGAACCGGAGCCGCACCCCTAGAATTTTCTAATTCGGTAGGAACGCCCCTAAAAGAGGGGTTAGTCTTTGTTCAAAACACTCTGGTAGGTTTTGGGATTCGTAACCACATTAAAGTCATGTGCAGCGGCAAAATAGTCACAGGCTTTGATATCTTGAGTAAGCTGGCCCTTGGCGCCGACATCTGCAATTCTGCTCGCGCGATGATGCTGGCGTTGGGTTGCATCCAAGCTTTGCGATGTAACACCAACCGATGTCCCACGGGAGTGGCTACCCAGGATCCGGAGTTAGTAAACGGACTCGTCGTTGAAGACAAGAAGGTCAGAGTCGCTAACTACCAAAAAGAGACCGTCAAATCGTTTGCGGAACTGATGGGAGCGATGGGAATAAAGCAGACCTCTGATTTAAGACCCTGGCATCTAATGAAACGAACCGGGCTTTCTGAAACGAAACATCATGGCGAGCTTTATGAGTTTTTGTCGGAGGGTGATTTGTTGAAATCGCCGGTCCCCGCCTCTTTCTCTCGCGCTTTCTTGGCTGCTTCCGCCGACACTTTCCAAGCGGCGTCCGAATAAGATGCCGGCTATCTCTTATTCCGATCTCAAGCGCTTTCCTCCCCAACTATGGGTTCTTTTCGTGGCCACCATGGTCAACCGGATGGGAACGATGGTGCTCCCCTTTCTTGCCATCTACTTAACTACCAAACGCGGGTTTTCTGTGGACAGCGCCGGAATGGTCCTTGGGCTTTATGGATTAGGGGCGCTCCTCTCAGGGCTTTTGTCGGGTTGGCTGTGTGATCGCGTAGGACCGACAAAAGTTTTGGTGTGGTCGCTATTCATATCATCGCTGGTCATGTTTACTTTTCCGGTAGCCCAACATCTGTTTTCGATTATTCTCTTTACGATGCTGCTCTCCGTCTTTGGCGAGACGGTCAGGCCTGCCAGCATGACGCTCACGAGTCGCTACGCCCAGCCAGAACTTCGAAAATCTGCTTTCGCCGTCAATCGCTTGGCGATCAATTTAGGAATGAGCATTGGGCCGGTAGTCGGAGGGCTTCTCGCTGAAAAAGACTTCTTCTGGATTTTTCTAGTCGATGGCGTCACTACGTTGGCAGCGGGAGCTTTCGTCGCGATAAGCCTTGCGCGACTTGAAAGGAAAGGTGTCATCACTTCGGAAGAAAAGACTCCTTCAGGATTTTCCTCCGTAATCTCGTCTTTTAAAGAAGCACTGAAAGATCGGGCGCTCTTCTTTTTTCTATTTCCCGTACTCATTCTTTCGATGGTTTCGTTTCAGCACGAATCGACCCTGCCCATTTTTTGCGTGAAGGAGCTTGGGATGAATCCCTCAACCTACGGTCTGATTTTTACCGTAAATGCCGGGCTCATCATCTTTCTTGAGCTGCCGCTGAATGTCGCGACTTCCCATTGGTCGATGAAAAAAACTTTGGTGGTGGGCTCCTTACTATTTGCCGTTGGCTTTGGAAGTTTGATGTTCGCTTCGACCGTGTGGCATGTCGTCGCTACGGTGGTCGTCTGGACTTTTGGGGAGATGATCACTTTCCCTGGAGCCGCAGCATACGTTTCAGAAATCTCTCCAAAAAAGAGTCAGGGAGTTTATATGGGGCTTTTCACTAGTAGTTTTGGGTTGGCGTTTCTCCTAGGCCCGTGGGCAGGCGCTTTGGTGATGCATCACATGGGGTCGACGTCGCTTTGGATAGCTTCTTTTCTTTTTGGGTTACTCGCTATGTTTCTCTTTTCGAAGATTTCTGAGCCCAAGGCGGTCGCCCTGTGAGTCTCGTGGGTCAAATGCTTCTGATGCTTCTTTCGGCGGCTTCTGCCATCGGCACCTATGTCGCTGATTTCGACAAGCACCACGTCTTTAATCCCACGTGGAGTCCCCACGCTAGATTTCACGCAGCCGCTTACGCTATTCTAAACATCCTTATCGCGCTTTTAGTTTTTGTGCTGTGCGCTGTCACTCCGTTCGGAAAGATCGCATCCCTCCAAATGGCTTCGGTGCTGCTACTAATCATGGGAACTATCTTGTTCTTAGCGACTGCGGTTAAAGGCACCTCCCCTATCGCAGGTCCTCACGAAAAGATTATCCGGAAAGTGCCTTTGGCGCTTTGGATCAATGTGGCTTATCTCGCCGTTTGGGGAGTGGCGAGTTACTGGGCACTCAAAGGGTAGGAGCGCGCCATGGATATCGGAAAGCAGCCTGGGATTCGTGCTGAACCCGAGCGGCACAAGCCAGGTACGGCTGAATAGAAGTGGCGTCCAATTTATAGTTTCTGTCGCGATTCGAAGAATCACGCAGAAACGATCCTGAGCCTTAGGCGAAGGTTCTCCTCTCCTAGGCACGGACAGCGCGTCGAGATGCTTCGGGCTAAAGCCCTCAGGATAAATTCCGTCGCGAAAAAACATGAAACGCGGCGGAATTTAGATCGGAACAAAGGTCCTTCCGTGATGACGCGTAGCGGGTGACGGTCACTGCGGTGTACGTCAAGCTCTAAAATTTCTCGTTTCAAAACAAGGAGCGTCGATGTTTCTTTTGAAGGTGTCGATCTGTTGTTCGCTGGTCATGATTTCACCACGCGCGTTTGGTCAAGACCCTGTAAAAGGAAACAAACCTCATGCCGCTGAATCGTTAGGTTCCCAAGCTGGCAATTTAGGGGAGTCAAACACCTGGAAATTTTCGAACTGTTATGACCAAACCATGGGGCCATACCAAAATCCAGTGGAGGCCTTTGAGGTGAATCTTGATCCAAAGGCTGCGGATAAAAATGAGCGTGCCTTCGATTTCTCGATGTCGCGAGTAAGCACGTATAAGAATCCCGATGGTTCGACCAAGACCGACGCGACTGAATTTTACCCACGCCTAGCTTTTAGGAATAAGACCCCAAACAAAAAAGGCACCCTACGCATTTGGGGTCCAGAACTATCGACGATCAAGATTTATGGTAACGAAACAAAAATCTTCTACCTGGAAAAAACGGACGAACCATCTCGCCGAATCATCGCTGTGCAGATCATTGAGGAGGAAGGAACCAAATTTAGTATTGTAGACGATCGAGGAAATTATGCGGACGTTGTCGTTAACAACGGAACTCCTCCGAAAAATGAAAAAACTTTTAGCGTTACACGTTTCTGCAAAGAACCGAACGGGGATGGTCTTGGGTTTGCGATGGATGGTTGGGTTCACGATGTGAAGGAAGCCGTTCTCACCCCCCTCCCCCCGAAAGGCGGTTTGAGCGGCAACTCGAAAACGGACAAGGAATACCTCACCAATCTCAAGGCTCACCAACGAGTCCTTTCACGCCAAATCGAAGAGATCGAGAATGAGACCTTCAAATCAAACCCGCTCTATCATCTTCGGGAAGCACTTTTTTTAAACTAGGGCGAAGTGGCCTTGCAAAAGTTTAGAAAAAGGTATGGGGGCAACTTCCTCGAACTGCGGATCGCTCAGCTCCGTAGGGGACCCTTTTTCCATACGCTGATTCTGCTGCGCACTGCTCACTTTTTCATGACGCGGCAATTCTTAGATGGGCTCTTAGGCCGGGATCACTTTGAACTTTCCGTTTTTGGAACAATGTAAGCTGCCGAATATAAAGACATAACCCGGATGTTTTTTCAATCCGCCTTCGGCTATTGACCCAAGGCACCAAAATTGGGATAGAAGAACCTAATTTTTAGCCTCTAAATGTTTGAAACAGCACGCGGAATTCTCAATTTTTGTAGGACGTGGAATGGGTCATTTGGTACCAGCGGAATGAGAAGTCTTCATATCATTTTCTTAGCGCTCTTACTCTTGAGTCCAAACGCCCGGAGTCTGGCCGCAAGCACGACGCTCATTCCAGTGAAATTAGGAGTGACCGACTCGTTTGCCGTTATCGATGCGCCCACGACCGAGCGGATGCGATCGGTCTATGAAGGCGCGCTGTTCTACGCCATCGGAGAGAACGCGAAAGCATTGCAGAAATGCGGCTATCGATTTCAAGTGGCTGTCTCTCACTACGACGAAGCGGATAAGTACGCACCCCGCGACACGGCAACGCTATTGGAAGCCTCGAACACTTGGCTCGTTATTGGTCCCCGCCGAAGCGATCACATTTTGATGGCAGCCCTGGGCCTCAAGCACACCCCGATGATTTCGATGACGGCAGGCTCCAATGCCGTTCATGACTTATCCCCTCCCTACTTTACGATGTACCCCCGGCCTGCGGAATTGATCCGCACCATGCTAAGGGCCGTCAAAAAAGAGAATTTCGGAAAAACCTATGGGACTTTAGTCGACGTGACTTGCGGGGTTTGTAAAGATTTTGCCAGTGGCTTAAAAAGAGACGGACGCAATCAGGTGAGCGAAAAATTTGTGATTGAAGTGGCGACTGACACTCCTGATTTAACAGAGCTTATCGATGCTTTAACCGCTAATCCGGTAGATTTCCTTTTCGTATCGAGTTACGCGAAACTAACTGGCTTTGTCATTTCAACGCTTCAGTCGCGTTTTCCCAAACTAAAATATTTAGGACCAGACACCTGGGGCGACGGCTCATATGGATTTACCGATCAATATAAAATTTTACCGACGGTCCGAGGACTCGCGGTTCGCCCTGGGCTTTCTCCTCAGCGGATGGGAGATATGTACGGAGTCCAATCTTTAGAAAGAGATTGGCGAGGAAAGATTAGCCACCCGCCCACCGTAGCTTTTCTTTTAGTGGATCTCATTCGTTCCCTTCGCTCGGATCTCTGTCAGCTTTGGAACGAAAAAGGCAAAAGATTGGCAAGCCAAGAAGCCTTCTACGAGTTTTTCAAGTCGCTGCCCAAAGATCATTTTTTGCTCGAGCCGAATATTAGCGTTTATCGTCTTGAGAATTCCGATTTCGGATTTGCTTACCGGGAGGCGCGCCAGTGAACGAAGTCGCTCCCGTAGAACATAGCCACACTTCGATTGAGAAAATTTCGACTCGAGCTTCGCTTTGGGCCGTGGGTGCCACCATTTTAATTGTTTTTCTCTTTTCGGCATTAGCTTACGTCCAAGAAAAAAACGCGACCTACCAGTCCGAATTAAAACGATTGGGGATGACCATTAACGGGATAGCGCGGGCCCTCGCTGCCGAAGAGTTAACTGGTGATGATAAATCGATCGCGGCTTTGGAGTCCGTACTACAATCCCGATTTGAGTTATCTCGAATCGAGATTGTCCCTTTGATCCCAGCGCCACAAAGAACAGGGTGGTTCCGAGGCATTCTCCCTCCTTCTGAAGCGAAGTGGACGGAAAAGCTTCCTGGCATTTCGCCCTCAAAATATGTCGTGATCGCTGCTTCGAGTGACTCTGGCGATTCGTTGTCGGGTCTTATTGGCTCGATTTTAGTCTGTATCCCGCTAGTCCTCTTCGGCGTGATCACGACACTCAAGATTCAGCGCGATTTGAGAAGATCGATTGTGGTCCCCGTACAAAAACTTGCGAAGGATCCTGAAAAGTGGAGCGCAGAAGGCCCGTGGGTAGCGCAAGAGGCCATTACGCTTCATAAGCTTTTGCTCAATTACATTCGAGAACGAGACGCGGAAAGAGATACGGCCGAGCAGCTTAAGATTCAAGCTTCCATCGGGCAGATAGCTTCGCAAGTAGCACATGATATTCGCTCCCCGCTAGCCGCTCTAGACATGGTTTCGAATCACCTCTCGCAGCTGCCAGAAGAAAAGCGAATTATTGTACGAAGCGCACTCTCTCGCATTCGAGACATTGCCAACGGCCTTTTAGAAAAGCAGCGTCAAAGCAATCGAAAGCCGAACGATACTCGGGAACGCACGTTGAGTGCGGGACAGTCAGTAGAGCTTCTTTCGAGCCTTATCGATTCGCTCGTCACCGAAAAGCGAATGCAATACCGGCTGGAAGCAGCGCTTGAGATCGAAGCCCCCCTCGCCCTTCGTTCTTACGGGCTGTTCGCCGAAGTTAACTCCACAGAGTTCAAACGCGTACTTTCTGCCCTTATCAACGCGATGGTTGAAGCCTCGGAGCGAAAAGGACGGGTCACCGTGGAATTGGAGGCTCGGGGCGAAAAGATCCTAATCGCCATCGAGCACACGAACCCCACGTCTTCGCCCCATTATATCGGCGGTAACACGTCGTCCGTGATTCCTATTCGTCCCCATTCGATGGATTACCAAGAAGCCAAGACCTGCATCATTGCCTGGAAAGGTAGACTCGAGCTTAAGACCGACGGAGGAACCAATACTCTAGAGATCGAAATCCCTAGAGCCCACGTACCGGCTTGGTTTGTCCCCGAACTGATTCTGACTCCAGGTATGGTAATCGCGATTCTTGATGACGACACTTCGATTCATCAGATTTGGCAGGGGCGTTTCGATTCGCTCCGATTGAAAGAGCGCGATATTGAGACGGCCCATCTTTCCATGGTAGACGCCTTTTTGAAATGGCAGGGCGAACAAACCTTACTCGGAAAGAAAATCATTTATCTTATCGACTACGAGCTCATCGGTTCGCAGAAAAATGGGTTGGAGCTCATTCAATCCTTAGGCATTCAGCGCCAATCCATTTTGGTCACCAGTCGCTTTGAAGAGCGCCCCATTCGCCAAGCCTGCGAAAGCGAAGAGGTAAGACTGATTCCTAAAAGTTTGGCCGGTTTCGTTCCCGTCCGGGTGCATCAACCCAGCGAGCAGGTAGATGCCATTTTAATCGACGACGATGAGCTAGTCAGAAATTTGTGGCGCGACGCGGCCGTCTCCTTAGGCAAGCGAGTGCGTACCTTCTCGACGTCAAACGAGTTTTTGCGCATGGCGACCAGCTTCCCCATTGAAGTTCCGCTCTACGTCGACTTCAATTTAGGCGAGAACGTAGCCAACGGAGAGCAAATCGCTCAAATGGCCTCCGAAATAGGGTTCCGCGAAGTATGGCTGACGACGGGAGAAGATCCAGAAAGTCGCAATCCTGTCCCCTGGATTCGCGGCATCCGAGGCAAAGAGCCTCCGTTCGAGGCGTAAACTCGGCGTTCTCAGTTTTTGACTAACTTTTTGGCCAAGTTTACTTGCACTGTAATCCCGCGGTATAATTCAAGTCGCTCCAAAATCATTCCAATCAACGAGGTAATCCCGTGCCGCGCATACTTTCGACAATGAAGTTGTGGTTTGTGCCCGAAGGTGAACAGATCTTTACGGTCAAAGC
>JBBQIT010000090.1:0-10586 GCA_038325205.1 Bdellovibrionota bacterium | reverse complement strand
CCGTCGCCTCCCATACGTTTACTCCCGTGATTGAAGAAGTAAGAAAGTGCCAACTGGCGAAGCTACTAGATCCGGGACGCCCCGAAGAGATTGCTCTAGGTCTCTGGGCATCGGTTCATGGATTGGCGATGCTTCTTATCGATGGCCAAGCAAGACTCTCCAGCGGGAACCATCAAATCAAAGAGACTCACATCACAGAGATAGTGACCGGGGCTATGATGCGGGGATTTGGGGCAAAGACGAAGGACTTGGGGTAAGACAAAAAAAACGACGCTTCCTAATTTGGATTTCTATCCAAAGAAGGAAGCGTCGAGTTTTTGCTATTGCGTGACTACTTCTGGAGTAATGATAACGTCGACTCTACGATTTTGTGCTTTGCCTTTGGCTGTCTTATTTGAAGCCAAGGGTTGATCGAAACCGTGACCGATATCAGAGATAGAGGCCCGTTGGATAGCCTTGTTGGAAATGAGGTATTCCGCAATGGCGTGGGCTCTTTCTTTTGATAATTTCTGGTTCGCGGCGACTCCGCCATCTGAATCAGTATGGCCTTCAACGACGACTGAAGAGTTCTCAAATCCTTTGACCACGTTTACGACTTTGGCCAAGAGAGGGAAGTTGTCGGCTCTTAATACCGATTGATTCACTGGGAATTCGAGTGAGCGTAAACGAATCACGAGCTGATTGCCTTTTCGATAGACTTCAGCTTCGTTCGCTGTGAACTCAGATCGTGCCGCTTCGAAACTGTCGTTAAAAGCTTGATCGGCTTTGAGGCCTTCCGCGACAACCGCGAGATTTTTAGCAGCTCCCTTTTGCGCGTTCACTTCTTTGTGTTCGCTTTGAGTCTTATTCTGTTCGCTTTCCATTCGCAGCGCTGTCTCTTCAGACGAAACGTTCTTACCGGCCTTGGAGGCGCGAGTAATCTTAAGCAGATGGTTAGCGGCGTTCGTCGCTTCTTCAGATCGGGCCTTTACCGCGTCGGTCTGGTGTCGATTTGCGACGATGTAGGCATCGGAGTCACTGACCGTCTTTAGGGCAATGGCTAGACTTTGCTTGGCATAGTCTTTAGCACCTTCTTTTTCCGCCGTGGCTATGGTCGCTCGGGCCGGACCAAGATTGGTTTCTTGAATGGCTTTTAGCTCGACCGCTAAATACTCGGCTTGCAACTTTCCGCGGCTTTCTGCCACATCGCTCAAATTGTTATCCTCGATTTCCGAAGTTACACTTCGCAGATGGTCATCCGCGTTGGCAAAATCCTTCGGGAAAGTCTTAGGAGACCCCGCGTTTAGCGCCGCTTGTCGGGCCGCAACTACCGCTTCCAAGTTAGTGCGTGAAAGATCGGCAAATTGATTAGCGCGAGTTAACTGAGCACGTCCCTCTGCTACTAAATGCAAAACAGTTTTGGAGTCTTTTCCTTTTTTCTGGGCTGTCAGTGCGGCTTTGAAAGATTCGTCGGCTTGCTGAAATGCCGTCGGCGAAAGCGCGTCAACCTGATGTTCTACGGCGTTATGCAAGTCGGTGGCGAGTAGTTGCACTTCATCTGCACTGTTAGCGGTCTCGGCGAATTCCGTTACTTTCGGACCGCTAGCACAACCGCCAATTCCAACCAATAGCACCACTGACATTATTAACCTGGTAATTATCTTTTTATTCATTTTATTTCCTCGAACCAAGGAGAGAGACTTTTCGTCTCCCGCCTCAAGGTTATTGATTTTTTCTACTTAATTTTTCGAACTTCCGACAACACCGGCTTAAGGGGCTCAGTCGCTTGATGTAGTGTTGCTTTGAAGGTTTGGAACTCTTTATCCGCCTGTTCCCTAGCGTACCCATAAGCGCTTTGAAGCTTTGCTGATAGCAAATCTAGATTTCCCTTCATCGAATCGATGGTCTCATCGCTTAATTTTTCGAATTTGGCTTTGATTTTACCTTTGATTTCGGTCCAATCGTCTTTGATCGCGTCAGGGGTTTTGCTCATAAAACTTCTTCCTCTTCTTTTCAAAAACTCCGGGTAGCTGGGGAATTTTGGGATCCGGAACCGTTACCTAGGGGTGGTCATCGCCCATCGTCGTTAATGCGATAGGTCAAGGGGCATCTCTTCGGATTCGATTACCCCATTGTTATGCACCATTCCATAGCATAACAAAAATATATAATTCTTATGCTATATATAGTATTTAACTATATATGTTCAATTTCAATCACCTGTATTATTTTTACCTCACCGCGAAGTCAGGGAACATCACAGCGGCTGCTAAGCATCTGAGGATCTCTCAACCTTCTTTAAGCAGTCAGCTCAAAGTACTGGAGGGTTCACTCGATACTAAGCTTTTTCAAAAGGTGGGCAGGACGAATCAACTCACTGAAGCAGGCTCCATGGTTTACGGATTCTGTCGACGAATGTTCGATATATCCGAAGAGTTGAATGAGCTCATCACGGCTCGAGTCGCCTCAGCGGCAAGAAGAATTAACATTGGAATTTCTGACGAAGTAGAGCGGTCGTTCGTAGTGGAAGTCGTAAGTCTTTTCCTGAAAGAGCACGGCTTAGACCAACGTCCCAAGGTGACCATGGTGTCAGGAAATCATGCACAGCTTATCGACCGATTGCGGTTTCGAGAGCTCGATGCCGTGGTCACGCAGTTGCCAATGACCGACCCGGATCTCAGGAGTCTGATGCGCACGGAGGTGCCGGTGGCCCTGGTGGTTTCCAGCCAATGGAAGGCCCCTCCGAAGGTGGATTGGCCAAAGTCAGTCTCGGCGATTCGGCGATTGATTGGAGATTCTGGGGCGCAATGGGTGATGCCCTCACCTAGATTCAAACTTCGCTCGGAAATAGATCGTTTCTTCGAATTGCATGAACTCAAAGGAAGAATTGTATTTGAAAGCGACGTCGTCGCGTCGCTCGTGCGCTCGGTCATCGACGAATTGGGATTTGCGTTCCTACCTTTACTCTATATCGCCCATGAGCGCCGAGAGAAATCCATCCGCATCCTTGGCCCCAAAGAAGGCTATTGGAAATATAGGGTCTGGCTAGGCTGCCACAACCAAAATAGTGATGATCTTCTCATACGGTCGCTAGCCCGTTGCTTTAAGGAGGTAAGTGATCGCGCGCTTTCTTAAAAAAAACTACAAAAAAGTACGGGACCTTGGTGCCCTCAACGCTTAGACCTATCTCAGCGACCTGTCACACAAAAGAGCCCCTTAATGCGCTTTGAGAGATTGAATGCCACTTTTGATAAAGCGATAGAGATTAGTGGGGCATGCAAGGAAGCGGCTGAGCCTTTGCGCCCCCTCAAGGGGCAGGTAGGAGAGCTACGTAACTTCCTCGCGAAACAAGGAGCGCTGCTAAATTTTCAGCACGAACAGGAATTAAAAGCGGCGCACGGGGGAGCCACTGAAAGCGAGAAGAAAAACTAGGCTAGTGGATATCACTACCGGTCTATCAGACAACTTCCGAGCACTATAGCGGATATAAGAGATAAACACCTTCGGATCTTAACGGAAAAGCTCCCGCATCCGATCTTCCAATTCGTTCGACTTAACACCCACATAATAGAAAAGTTGTCGCCAATCTAATACCCAATCTTGCGGTGCGGGATTGGTCGAGTAATAGACGGTTCCCACGTTGCGAAGCTTTTCCTTCTTAAGCTCCGAAAAGTCCAAGGCGTTGGTATCGAGAAGGACAAACGGCACTTCGAGGCCTTCGATTTCGTGCTCGAGAATATTTAGCAACTCCGACGCCGAAATTCCCAAAGCTGGCTTTAGCGCAGGATCCACAGAAAGAATCGATTCGTTCAGAGCAACAAAAAAACTTCGGTCTTTTCGGAGTTGCCCTTTCCCGTCTACAAATTGCTGCCGATGGTTGATAACCGCCTGCCGAACTTTCTGAATCGGAAGAGTACGGAAGCGAAGGCTATGTTGAGGACTGAGAACGTAGTCTTTGGTGCTGTTGGAGTGAATCACGATAAGGTAGCGATACTGTTTTGGGGGGTAGAGGGTCGCAATCTCTTTGAGAAGTAGTTTTACTAGTCCGGCGTGTGTGAGCGGTTGTTCAGAGTAGGGGTATTGATAGAGGGTATCCTTGAGCGAAGAGACGTCAACGTCCCGAATAAATGACGTATCATCCTTTTCGAGATCCGGGCCGCAATGTTCCCACTTAAAAATCTGATTTTTCGCCCCCAACTGCCCATTTTGGCGAAAATTTCTCAACACGACGAGAGCAGATCTATATTTTGGATTTGTGCGGCATATGCCCACGCGCAAAGTACGTTCATCTGTAGTGACGGCCGATTGGGAAATGTCATGCGGTACCCAAGTCGCTACGTCATTTAAGAAGGTCTGCTCTTCTTCCGAAAACGACGTGAAGGAATCAACGTCTTCCTTGCTGAAATAGGGACTTGTGGACGCATAGTATTGTTTTCCAGCTAGCCCATTTTCTAGGTACTGCGAGTTTTGGTTTATCCCATTAATGTTTAAGGGAGCCATAATATCGTTCCCCAAATAAACGATCACTGGAGTCTTCTCTCTGGTCTCCGCTTTCTTCGAATCGAGTCCGTACTGGACGGTGCTTTCTGATCGAGCGTTCACCGCGATCATGAGGACAAGCCCCGAAACCATTATCATCGTGTGTTTCATTGTTTTCCCTTTCCCAACCGAAGCTCCTCTAAGAAGATGTTAAGTCGCTCTTCAAAGTTTTTCGGGGGCCCGAAGAAAATGTTGAGTTTTTCGAAGGGAATCTTAGGGTCCGCGCCCGTAGTGCCGAAGTGGCGAATTCCGCCGACGTTATGAATATTGAGACCCGAATAGTCAGTCTCCGTCACAAAGGGTTTCAGCTCGGAAGATCGTTCTAATGGCGCGCCGAGGGAGTTAAAAATGACTTGGGAAAAGTATGCGCCCTTGAGAGTGTCTCCGCCTCCTTTTTCTGCGATAATCTCAAGGGCACTCCATTTGGAGATACCAGCGAGATCATCAGAAAGTGGGGGGAGGAGTTCAGCTAAGATTCCCTGTACCAGAGCAGAATATTCCAATTCAAACGTGAACTGCGGCCCTTGACCAAAGTCTTTTGCTCGATCGAGAAAGGCTTGCCGAATCCGTTTCGCCTCAAGCTTTGACGTGTCGAAGGCGTATTGAGCCTTCAGCAGATAATCGGCATCTCCTCGCCCTTTGATCATGAGAAGGTATCGATATTTATCCGGTGGAAATTCCTTTTGTACTGCGATGATCGCCCGTTCGAATACCAATGGGTAGGTTAGAAACTGATCTTCCCACTTGGCATCCTTTAAGACCGCTCCCAAATTTTCGATCTTCCAGTTCCTTCGGAAAGTACCTTCTTGGGGATTTTCGGGACGACAGATCTCATAGCTCGAATAGAGATCGAATCCGTTGTCGTCGAATGTGACCGCGTTCGACGAATTATGAAACAGGATGAAATTGAAAGGGAGTTTCCCATTCGAAAAGCAAAGTTCTCGCTTAAGGGCCGCCGTTTCAAGTTCGGAGGAGCGGCGGGTAAGCTCGAGATCGTACAAGATGAATTCACGCACGCGCGCGAGGAAGGCACTGTCATTCGATGGCAAGTCCGACTCGGGCGCTTGCAACGCTTGCAAGAGGCGTTGCAAATGATCTTGATAATTCGAAGTGAAGGCGGCGCGAGTATCGGCGATATACAGTACAAAGACAGGCGTACGGGACTCGATTTCCGGTGATTTCCCGAGCCCTGGTCCCGACTGAACTTCGAACAGTTTAGAAGGCCGTTCGGCAAAAGCATCTATTCCACACAACAGCATGACCGCAACGAGCGCTATCCACTTCACAACTACCTTCTTTCCTTGCGGCTTTGGTTACCACAACCCAGAAGGGAGATCAAAAAGTGTCAAGGCAAGCCTTCCCGGAGCTTTGTTTACGTAATTGATATTACAAAGATAAGCGCAACATTCACGGGATTGGGATTTCGATTCTCTCTCCGCGCACTCTTTGTCAGTTCGACACCCTAGAAATTATAAAGTGTTTCGAGCTCAAGCAGAGCGTTAGTCCAACGTGCCCAATCATCATAAGAAGTAAATTCGCTGACCGCTTTTTCCGCTTTTGCTAAAGCCTCGATCGCAGCAACCAGTTTTCCGCGATCGGTATCGCCCAGTTTAGATTGCTCGAGAGTAGCTTCGCCCGCTTTGCGCACGTCTACCAACATTCGAATAAAGCTTGATGAACCGTCGGTGAATTTAATTCTGGCGAGCCTTTGGGTAATGTCTACTTCGTATTTCAAATTCCCCATGCTGCCCGAAAATTGTTTCGCCCCTTGTCTTCGCAGAGCTACAGCCTTCTCCATAATGGAGAGAAACAACTGACTCTGGTAGTTGGCGAGCGGGGCGTAACCCGTTTGTAAAGCCACCGGAGCAAACTTTGGCTCAAAAGCTATCAGTCCCTGGATCCGGATAGCCAGTTGTTTAAGCTTGCCGAACGTTTCCCATTTCCCTTTATCGAGATCTAATAGGAGAGAATCCGCCAGACCAATTATTTTAGTCGCGCGGGTCTCGTGGCCGAGCAAAAGACCAGTTTCCTCTTTAGAGAAAGGCATGAGCTCACTAGAGACCGACTTTAGCCACGGACTGTAACGCTCTTTCAGGCCGAGAAGAATATTTCCGTTGGGATCGGCCATAAGCGCTTTTCCATCTAGGGTTAACCCATCTAGTGAAACTTTGTTCGGCGCCAAAGAAGCGATCTGCTCCGGAGAGAGTGACTTGGAAATCTTTTCTAGTCTTTGCTTTTCAAATTCGAAGTAGCTGAACACCATCGTCATGCGCTGGTTCACCATCGCCGAATCCAAAATGGTTTCAAGCAGCCGAATTTCGGGGGTGGTGAAGGCTTTGAACGCGCGTCCCGAGTTGAGTAACTTCCACGAAAGATTATCCAGATTCTTGGTGCTAGCCTCTTGTTTAAGCAGCAGTTCAGCGTGCGAAATGGAAGCCACCCAATCCGAAATTCCCTCGGCTTGTTCCTCAGTTAACTTTTCTGCGGCTAAAATTTTATGAGTTAACCGATAGAGGTGCGTGCGCCAGGGATTGAATCTTTTGTCGATTCCTTTTACCCTCCATGTTCGGCTGTCGGCAGGATCTCCTTCGATGACTTCTAAATCTTTGGCGAGCCCCTCAAGAATGGGAACTTTGTTTTTTGAAGCCGCTCCGCCATCTCTCACCAAAGCCTGCCCCAATTGAGTCAGCTTGATTCCGACCATCCGTGATGCCAGTTGAAGTTCCATTATTGGGGGCATTAGTCCCTCTGCGGCTCCTACGCGCGCCGCCGGCTTATCGGCAGCCATACTGGTTGAGCCCGAAAGGAAAAACAAAGAAACAAAGACTGCTTTAATGATAAGGCGACGACTCATGGTACTCCGGTCTCCTGGGCGAAAATTGAGACGGGTTCTACCAGGAATGCGGATAATAAGGAAGACGGCTAATCCGGAATTGGAGGGAGGAACTAAAGTTGCCGTAAGTTATGGATCTTAGGTACTTCCCACCCACGAGACAAATATAGATCCAAGCCCCCTTTTTAATTTTGCCGCTACGGGAAAGCGGGTATTCGGCTCCAAGCACCCCAGAACGAAAAATTTGGTTAATATGCGCCGCGCACTAATTCTGTTCACACCTAGTGACAAGTTGCGCTCCTGAGTTACCTCCGGACTGTATTCTTCGCTGTAAGCGCGACGGCATAAATTCTGCTCTCCCTGACACTAGGTTTTCTGGTTGGCGTTTTAGCGCCATGTGTATTCAAGGGAGAAGAAAATGTTCGCGCGTGTGTTTGGTCTTATCGCTTTAATCGCAAGCTTAGCTTCAGCGAATGTATTCGCTCAGCATGCGGCGATAACTGGCTTCGGAAACTCAGGTTCAAGTCGCTTTGCCATGAGTGCGGTGGACCCGAACGTTCATTCCTTCACCAATTCCGTGGTCGCGATGTCCAAGGACGTGGTCAGTGGATTCTCCTACAGCCCGTCTTACGCATTGCCTTCGAACACCTACAGCAACTACGGACAGCAGACCTCAAATTCAGTTTCTTATAACGGGTGCGGTTCTCCTTGCTACTATCAAAACCCTTGCTACAGCGGTGGCTACAATAACTGTTACAGCCCTTGCTACAGTGGTAGCTACAATAGCTGTTATAGCCCTTGTTACAGCCAATCTCCTTGCTATAGCAATTACTGCTACAACCAATACCCTTGTTACTCCTACGGATGTTCCAATCCTTGCGGAAGCAGTGGCTATGGTTATGGATGCGGCTACGGGTACGGTTCTGGCGGATATAGCAACTGCTACGGCGGCAACTACAGCAACTGCTACGGCAGTGGAGTCAGCGTCAGCATCGGAATCGGATACGGTTGTGGCTCTGGATATAATAACTGCTACGGCCCTTACGCCGGTCATTACTAGTAACTCATTTTTATTTAGCTAAAAATATACAGCCTCACTTGGTGTGAAGTTTTCACCAAGTGGGGCTGTGCTACATACAGCTGTCCAGAGGGGAAGTATTGGCGCCGTATTGTTTCCCTACTTGCGGTGGATGAGCGACTTGATTACTGTCCTGCCATGAAATCCAGCGCCATTATCGACGTGAGGCCCAAAACCTCGCCCTTGCACCAACACAAGTTCAGGGCCGAGTTATTCGCAGCCGCAAAGGCGAAGCGAGAGTCGTGTCACAGAAAATCTCACAAAGAGATGCCATTCGCCAAGAACCGCAATCCGCTTGCGATTTTGTCGGCATCCAACCGAGGCCGGATACCAGAGCTCATCCCCATTCGTTACGGTCGCATGCTTAAATCGCCGTTTACTTTCTTTCGGGGGGCAGCGGCGATCATGGCTTCAGATCTCTCAGCCACTCCAAAGACGGGAGCCGTGGTACAGGCGTGCGGCGATGCCCATCTCCTCAATTTTGGAGTCTTCGCTACGCCAGAACGCAAACTCGTATTCGATATCAACGATTTTGATGAGACCCTGCCGGCTCCGTGGGAGTGGGACGTAAAACGTTTGGCAGCCAGTTTTGTGATCGCCTGTTACGACAATAAATTTTCCAAAGGTCAGACCATAGATGCGACTCGGTCGTTTCTTAAAAGCTACCGCGAGAAACTGTCCGAATACTCCGAAATGCGGGTTTTGGAGGTCTGGTACGATCATATCGAAGTTTTAAAAGTGATAAAAGGCTTCGGCGACGAGGAGACGAAGAAAAGAGCGAAGAAACGACTCAAAAAAGCCCAAACGAGAGATGTTGCCATAGATGATTTTCCAATTCTTGCTCACACGGATAGAAAAGAACCTATTATCCGAGACAATCCACCGCTGATCTATCATCACAAAAAGCTAAAACACGCAGAGTTCGCGTCAAACGTCGAAAGTGCCTTCAGCCTTTATCGAGAATCGCTACCTTTCGAGCGACGTGTATTGCTCGATCGCTATCAGCTGAAAGATATCGCAAACAAAGTGGTGGGAGTGGGAAGTGTCGGAACGCTTTGCGCGATCATGCTTATGATGGCGGAGAAAGAGGATCCCCTCTTCTTGCAAGTGAAGGAAGCTAGGCAATCCGTATTGGAGCCTTACGTGAAGAAAAGTCCTTTCGCGACTCAGGGCCAGCGAGTGGTGGTAGGACAACGATTGATGCAATCGGCGAGTGATCTATTTTTGGGTTGGACCGTCGGACAAGAAGGTCGACACTTTTACATCAGACAACTGAGAGATATGAAGGTGAAGCCGCAGGTGGAACTTTTTAACCCGAGCTTCATGGCGGAATATGCAGGTTTTTGCGGATGGGCGCTAGCTCATGCGCACGCGCGTTCCGGCGAACCCGCTTTTCTATCGGGTTATTTGGGCAAAAGCGAAGCCTTCGACGAAGCGGTCACCGACTTTGCGCTTGCCTACGCCGAACAAAACGAACGGGATTACGATTCTCTTCTAAAAGCGGCGAAATCCGGAAAGATCGAAGTTTATTTTGAGCGATAATTTCCAAATCTACGAGTAATCGACCCGGAAACTACTCTGGCTTCAGCTCGATCTATTTCTGATGCTTTGGTAAGAAAGCGGGATTTCGCAATGATTTCCTCTTCATCGGCAGAAGCGACCCTCCAGCATGGCTTCCGACGAGATTACCCTTCTCAAGAATGGGAATTCTGCTAGATTGCCGCTGAAAATCTTAAAGGAGAAAACAATGATACCCCGTTGTGCCCGACTGTTTATGTTGATGCTGTTGCTTATCGTCTCTTCCCCATCTTTCGGGGGAGACGCTGAAGTATTCCTTCTTCAGTTGTTAAGTGGTGAAGCACAATCCGATGAAATCTGGCTAGCCTACGAGATAAAAGCTCAAGAAAACGACATTGAATCTCTCACAGAACTTCTCGAAGGCACTAAAGCGTTTGGGCCCCCTGAACAGGTTCGGGTACTCGAGATGTCGATCGAACATGCGAGATTTAGAAAGCAGGTCTTCGAAGCGAAACTGAAGGGGAACCCATCTAAGCTAAAACTAATCGTCGCCCTAACCGGTGCTACTTCTGAGGGAAAGGCGTTGGGCAATGTCTCGACACTCACGAAAGAGTTTATGCGGTCCCGGGTTTCAGAGTC
>JBBQIT010000089.1:0-10590 GCA_038325205.1 Bdellovibrionota bacterium | reverse complement strand
TAGGCTTACCTTCCAAATTAAAGGGGGCTGCGGAACTGGCTCGAAGTAGCTCTCGGCTCTCTTCCACCATCAAATCACGAATCGAGCGGGTGTTACTTTCTTCCTTAAGGCGACCGCGAACCTTGTTCACCAATGCGGTCGTCGTCGTAATTCCAACATCCGCTTCAAGAAGGGCCTCTTCAACGGATTCCCATTCTTGAGCGGCTAAATCATTCCCTTGAGACCGACCAAAAAACTTTTCAAGCTTCCCCAGAAACGAATTACGCGTTTTAGAAAGCTTGCCCGCCAGCTGTTCTTCTGGCGAAAGGGCCTTGGGAGGCTCCGGGACTAAAACCAGCCTCGGCGCGGTTTCGACCTTCTTGAGTTCCGGGGCTACTTTCTCCGCTGTAGAAGAAGAGGGTAACCGGCGCTTTCTCGTAAGAGCCCAAACAGCCGCAATTCCTAAAACGACAGCTATAGCGACCGCAATTAAGATCCACGTTTCCATCGCCCCTGTTTACCTAGTTTTTGTCGCGAAGGCGACAAAAAGTATCCTGAGGTTCCGGCCGACTTGTCCGGCGTAGCCGAAGGCGAAGCCGGAAGGATCTCATCAATCTGTCTCTGCCGAGCACCTAGAGATCCCTTCGCCCAAAGGGCTCGGGATAACTTCTGTCGCCTTCGCGACAGAAGTTAATTCATGGGAACTTCGGGTTCCGGTTCCTTAGGTTCCGCAACCCCATCCAAGAGGGGGGCTTGGGGCACTTCCAAGCTTTCCAAATATCGATAGATCGTTCGCGGATGGACACCCAAGAGGTGTGCAGCCAACTTCTTGTCCCCTTTAGTAGACTTCAAAGTCTCATCCATGAGCATGCGTTCCACTTGGCGCAAGGGAATTCCTACGGGAACCACCACGGATTTCGTTCTCACCTTGCCGCCTATCTCAGGAGGCAGGTCCTCAATCCCGATGACTCCTGTGCGGTTTAAAACCACGAAGCGTTCAATGAGGTTTTGAAGCTCACGGATGTTGCCTGGCCAAGGATAGTTAACCAAACATTCAAGGGCGTTCGAGTGAAGCAAAGGCACCGCCCTGGCATTCTTTTTCGCAGACTCTTCCAAGAACTTTTGCGCGAGAATGGGAATGTCCTCTTGGCGATCACGAAGCGGGGGAACCTGGATATGAACGACATTAAGGCGGTAGTACAAATCCTCTCGCATCCGGCCGTCGATGATCGCTCGCTTAAGATCCGTATTCGTAGCGCTGATGACGCGAGTCTGGACTTTCTGTACGTCGTTGCTGCCCAGCCGCTCAAACTCGCCTTCTTGTAAAAAGCGAAGGAGCTTGGTTTGAAAGGTCAGCGGAGCGATACCAATTTCGTCTAGAAATAACGTTCCGTCTGCGGCCAACTCTACTCTGCCCTTTTTTCGTTTGGTCGCTCCTGTAAAGGCACCTGGTTCATAGCCAAAGAGTTCGGCTTCTAAAAGATTCTCCGGAATGGCGGTGCAGTTGATCTTTACAAAGATCCCGCTGCTCCAATCGCTATTGCGATGTAAATATTCGGCCAACACTCCCTTTCCCGTTCCGCTTTCTCCTTCGATGAGCACGTTAGCCCGGCTTCGGGCGGCTTGCTTGGCAATATCCATCATTCGGCGGACAGCTTCCGATTTGCCGGTAATATTCGTGTACGAGTTCTCCGAGTTCGCGATGAGTTCCTGCTTGAGACTTAAATTCTCATAAACCAACTTGCGGCGTTCCAATGCGCGATGGACTGATTTCAGCACCTGGACGCGTTGAAGCGGCTTAGTAATAAAGTCGTAAGCTCCCTTTTTCATAGCGTCGACTGCCAACTCTACGGTTCCGTAGGCTGTGATCAATATGACCTCTACCGAAGGGTCAATTATTTTAGTGGCTTCTAAGAGCTCTAAACCATTTAGGGAGCTCATTCTTAGATCAGTCATTAAAATATCTGTGAATCCCTGACGAATATTCATCAAAGCTTCGTGCGGATCTTGATAGAGCTGAACTTCGGCGCCATCGCTCTTCAAGATACGTTCTAACGACTCTAAATTTGCTGGCTCGTCATCGACAACGACGATGCGATAGCTACCCATACCTATCTCCCCATATGACTTTAATAAGGTGGCTTTCAAAAAGTTTTAAACCGGAAACTGAAACGTAAAGGTGGTCCCCTCGCCTATCTGACTTTCGCACTGAATACTGCCTTGAGCTTCTTCTACGATAGCTTTCGTGACGGCGAGGCCAAGTCCCGTTCCATTGGTCTTAGTGGTGTAGAAGGGATGGAACGTTTGGTTTCGAATCGCGTCATTCATGCCGTAACCAGAATCACTGAACTGAATTCGATAAACATTTTCTCGAAGCTCGGTACGCACATGAAGTTTGCCCCCTCGAGGCATTGCTTCACGAGCATTTCGAATCACATTTAAGAAAGCTTGTTTCAAACGAGAGCGGTCACTTTTTACAAAAATCTCATGGGGGGCTAGTGTTGCCTCCACCTGAATATTACGTGCTTTATCTTCTTCTTTCGAAAACTCTAAAATTTCACGTAGGAGATCATTTACCGGAGTTTTCTGATTATCTTGGGAAGGGACTCGCGCTCTTACCAGATAACTTTCAGTAATCTGATTGAGTCGTTCGATCTCCCTTGAGATACTTCGTAAGGTCTTGGAAACTTCGGGGTGAATTCCCGTTAACTCGTTCTCTAACCAATCGATATTGAGACAGATCGAATTTAGGGGATTTCTGATCTCATGGACTATTTCGGCGGAAAGTTGGCCTACCGCCGCGAGCCGCTCCGTCTGCAAAATCTCTTTTTGCTGCGCCTGAATCTTTCGATCCCGCTCCTGCAGACCCGCTAACATGCGGTTATATTCTCTGGCTAAGAGAGAAACTTCGTCCTTGTCTGCGGAGCTCACTTTTAGACTTTGGTTGAAATCTCCGTCTGTAATTTTTCTAATGCTGCTAATGAGTAGCGGGAGTGGCTCTAAGACTCTATGCGAAAAAAAGAAAGTAAAAGAAACGAGCAAGATCGTAATCGCACAAAGGAAAATACTGGAAACCAAGCTCTCTCTTCCTTCGTTTTGCGCCGAGAGCGTTATTTTTTGGCATTCATCATCGACGCGTTTCGATATCGCCTGAATCTGCAACCTAAGCTCGGCATAGGTGGTTTCGAACTGGACCTTGTCGGTCGTGCTGGTAAGCTTCGTGAAAGAGTTTTTCACTTGGGCAACCATCGAGGTCAGATCCCCAATAGTAGCTAAAAAGACTTTGTCCTCGTCCTTTGCCAGAATGCGCTCTAAAGCGTTAAAGCGCTTATGAACGAGATAAGGATAGAGATCCCTTACCATTCGAGAGAAGTTACTGCCGTCCGAGCTTGAGTCCTTCTGAAAGTAAACGCGGCGCATATCCTCCGCGACAGAAAAAATATTTCCTTGAAGCTGAACCACCATTTTTGAGAAGGGAAGTAGAAATTCATTTACCAATTGAAGTCTTGCGTTCGCTTGCCGAAAGCGCGCGTAGTTATAGGCGGACACGCCGATAAACAGCGCAAGAATAATGAGAAAACAGCCAACGACCTTGGTTCGGATGCTCATGTTGTTTGGGAGATTTAGTGAAACGGAAGAAGGAGAAAGGCTTACATCTCTACCTATATTGTACGCCTGGAAGAGACATAGATCTAGCCATAGACTTAGATCTAACGCTAGGTATTAGAGCTAACGCTAGCGCTGAAGCTGACGCTAGGAAGAGGCACCTCCGAGCCCAGCGTTAGCGTCAGCGCTAGCGTTAGCTTTATTACCTATGTCTAGGGCTATTGGGATAAAAAAAAAGGGCGCCATCCTAGTTTAGGACGGCGCCCCATTCGGGTAAATACTTGGGACCTTAAAGCTTTAGAACATGATGCGGGCTTGTCCGCTGAACTTCATAGAAGAGCCCGAGGTCAAAGTGTCATCAACCGCGGCACTGAAATCCCAGTGTCCGAAAGTCAAACCAACACGTCCTTGGACTGAGCTGACCTTGGTCAACATGTTATAGGTAAAGCCGCCTGCACCGTACAACATTTGCCCTTCCATGGTGATCGCAGCACCAAGAGAGTAGTCACTGAAAGCAGAAAGATCGTTGAACCGGGCGACCGCTTCAACTTTCGTCATCGCGTTGAATCCCCAACCCACGGCGGCAGTTCCCGACTTCACATCGCCGCCCGCTTGGTTAATCGTAGTGTTGACACCGACGCCAGTAGTGAAGCCCATTCGCTTGTCACCGTTCCAGGTCAACTGTCCACCGACCGTACCATCGCTCGTTTGGGGAGAGGTCAACTGACGACTTCCGCTCACGCCGAAGGTTAAACGTTGTTTTGCCATCGCGACACCGAAGCCGCCTTCGATGACATCCGTGTTGCCGCTAGACGAGGTTAAGCTAGTTCCCGCTCTTTCCACTCCAACACCGAAACCGAAATTGTTTCCGCCGTAAACGACTGAAGGAGTGATGGTTTGTGCATTTCCACCGGTCTGTGATTGCGTCGAATACGTCACGTCGATAGCCGTGCCCTTATCGAGAGCAAACTGACTGGCGTTGTTAAAGCTGTTGTGATCCGGAAAAAGAAATCCGAGACCGCCGCGAGATAACATGCTGGTTGCGGCAAAACCTGAACTCGAAACTAATAGAGCAGCAAAAGACATCACGCAAAATAATTTTTTCATAATAAAAGGCCCCCTGTACCCGAATGTTTGTTGGTAAAAGCTAAAAGGTCAGACAGTTCTGTAATGCTTTATAATTTTATTATCGTTTTCGATAAATGTCGATACGTCCTAGAAACTCTTATTTACACATCGCTTCAATTTCATGGACGATAGCCACCGGGTTTCCTAACGCCCCGACCCATCGATGTTTCTCTTTGCCCTCGTCATACAAGACGGAAACTGGAAGTTGCCCACCCCACTGGCCTACTAGTTTGCTCATGTAGACCCCGTCTTCACCTTCGGGTTTAAAGTAGGTCTTAAAAGACACATGGCTATTGGTGAGAAAGGGTTTTGAGAAGTTTTCTTGATCCTTGAGCCGACTCACGTCCACTATCACCGGATGGATCTTTTTCGACGCACCGAGCAATCTCACTAACGAAGGAAGCTCGTCCCGGCACACTTCGCACCAGTTCGCCCAAACATGCACGAAAGTGCACCCCGGTTGCTTCAACGCTTCTATTTTTTCGACTGGCAACTCTTCCCAGTTTCCCTGAGCCCAAAGCGACAGAACGGAAAGAAGTAAGAGCTTAAACATTCGTCACCCCAGTTTAGCGAAATTCAGCCGCATAAAAGCCGCCATAGTTGTGGGCGTACCCGTAAGAGATCGAGCCGTAGCCAGGAGTAGAATCAGCGCCCAAAATATCGCTTTTCACTCCGAATCCGCCTAGTCCCCAAGAGTTTTTAAAGTAGTAGACCTGTTTCGTGTCATCGTATCCGACCACGACAAGGGAATGTCCTTCGGGATATTTTCTAGAAATGTTGATGTCGTTGGCCGTAGGCGTGCTCACCACCCCTTGAGCCCACTTCTCCAGATCTCGTTCGCCTATGCCGTAGTCGACCATCAGGCGATGATTCCAAGCGCCATAGAAAAATTCGAGGCTTACCACGACTGGTCTTCCGGCGTTCAACCATGCTTTGATCTGAGACTGTTGGTTAAGCGGAGTGTAATAAAGGCTGCTCAACTTATAAGTTTGCGAGAGCTTCGCCGCGTCGGAAGCGTTGGGATCTTGCATCGGATCGCGGTGCCCTAAGAGACAAGCTTTCTTTCGATCAGCGGTAAATTTACCGCAGGTTGCTTCGGCCTTTGCGGCTTCTTCTTCAGGAAGCGAGCCTTCCCACGACCAGAAATCATAAGGCCACGCAGCTTCTAATATGGCGCCGAATCTTTGGAAGGCTGGAAAGTTGTAAGGCGCATCCGAGCCTTCGCTTGGAGGCGACTTTAAGCGACTCATCACCAGATATTCCAAATAGTTTTCTGAAAGGTCTAACTCCTGTTGGTAGTGCATTTTTATGAGCGATTCGATGAGCCCTGTCGACGAGAAGATCGAGCAGGTGCCACGAGCCCCCTGACTCTTTACTGGGGTCTGGTTCTTAATGACGCTGGCAACGTCGCTTCGACTGGGAACTCGGAAGCCCAAGAAATCTAGTCCGAAAGAATCTTCCAATACCGGCCGCACGGTTACCGGGCCGGGATCCAAAGGAGCTAAATCGAGATCCACCCCCGCACGCGCTGTGACCGACAATGCCAATAAGCCGATTCCAATCGTAAATAGGCGATTCATTCGTCCCCCAATTAGGTTCATAATTTTGATAAAAAACTTTTTAGCCGGAATGAGTCATCGTCGCCGCTTCGCGATTTTCTGGATGTTTTTTTTCAACATACCCTGGGGCAATCGCTTCGATGTGAAAGCGGCGAAGGAGTTCCTCTCGGCGGTAGTTCTTTGTGGAATAGTCGAAATTTTTCTTTGCGTACTCACGAAGCACGGAATTTCCCAACTTCTTAGCCTCACGAATCGCCTCTGCCAACTTGTCCGGCTGGCCGTGTTCCACTTGAAATCCGTAAGGGCACTCTTGAAGGAGGTCGGAAAGATGGCTCTGTCGAGGACAGATAGCTACGAAAGGACGCCCGCTAGCCATGACTCCGTAAACTTTGGAGGTGTGGACCAATCCGCTTACTGCATCTCCCAAGACAATGGCGTGCAGGTTTGCCATGGCGAGAGTGGCTTTTAGCTTTTCGATCGGCTGGAACGCTAACTGAGCAATGTTCGAGAGGTTGTTCTCTTTGGCAAAAGCTGTGACTTCTCCAACCCTTAATCCGCTTCCTACAAAGACAAAAAGGATGTCCTTCTCATCTTTTAGTAGCTTGGCCGCTCCAAGCAGCGTGGTTAGAGGGTGAACTATGCTGTGATTGCCCGAGTAAAGGATGATGAACTTGTCTTCCCAGCCCTTTTCTTTTCGAAAGAGATTGTCCCTGGAACCCAACGGCTCAGGCTGAATCCCTTTCGTCTCTTGAACTGGCCAGGGTGGAATCACATAAATTCGGTCCGCTGGTATTCCATGCGCCATTACCGTCTTTTTCATCCAGCGATCTAAAACGACAATACGATCACTCCATCTAAGGGTCATTCGAAAGATGGCGAGCAATATTCGAGAGCTTACCGAGCCTTTCTTCAAATAGCCTACCGCTATGGCGGACTCTGGATTGATATCCATTAGCCACTGAACAAATTCTCCGCCGCGAAACATTCGATAGATCATTCCAAAGAATCCCACAAGAGGTGGTGAAGTTAGGCACATCACGACCTCTTGCTTGGGAACTAAAAATATTTTGATGAGCAGATTGAAGTCAAAAGTAACGGAATCCACAACACGACGCAGAAAACTTAGTTTTCCAAAGCCCGTTGAGGCCACTCGATAGATCTCAATTCCTTTGTAGTTCTCTCTGTTTGGGAACATCCGCTTTCTATCTTCGTAGGCGCGATTGCCGCTAATCACGCTCACCTGATGCCCTCGATCGGTGAGGTAGAGCGCCAGATCGATAGAATGCTGAGCGGTAGCCACGCCGTCTGGATAGAATGCTTGGTTGATAAGCAGTATTTTCATGGTGCCGTTACCAAATAGGGAGAGATTAGGATCCGAAAGGACTTATTATTTCACCGACGACTGATTTTGGGAAGGAAACCCTAAAAGATTGGAAATGGGCCTTTTACTACGCTATGTTTCCTTCTTATGAAGAAACTTTGGATCTTACTTGCCGCGTTTTCCCTTTTTAGCTCATTGAGTCTCGCAGCCAACGAACCTAAACCCGTGCCTGACTTCAAGGTGACTGATCAAAACGGGAAAACGTTCCAATTACATGAGCTCAAAGGCAGCTACCTCCTCATGTCCTTTGTCTTTACCCGTTGTCCGATGGCCGACATGTGTCCGCTCACCATGAAACTGAGTCGGGATCTGATTGAAAAATGGAAAGCACAATCCTCGCTAGTTCGAGAAGGCTTCCCTTTAAAAATTGTCGCGGTAACTTTAGATCCTGAGTACGACACCCCAGTAGTTCTAAAAAAATACGTGGAACAACAGGGAATGGATCCTGAACATTTCCTCTTTTTAACCGGAGAACCAAAGGTGCTCTCTGACTTGGCTTCGGAATTTAATGTTATTGGAATTCCCAACGGTGGAACTATTTCACATAACGTGAAAACCGCCCTGCTCAACCCTCTGATGGTTCCTTTGCAAGAGTACAAAGACAATCAGTGGACCCCCGAGCAGGTGTTAAGTGTTATGCGGAAATCAGTGGCTTGGTGGAAATGGTTTTTTATTGCAAGCGCCCTGCTCGCCATTCCCGGTATGCTCTTACTCTTAAGACTTCGTCGATATAAACTCGATGCGCCTCTTAGCGCCTAGAACTCCTAAAACGCTAAGTGGCTTAGTTTACTTGCTAGACATCCAGACAACACACCTCCGCCAATTGGCGTAAGGGCCATCACACTAGTGAGAAGGGCATACTGCGTCGCCGAAAAGTGTTTATCGGTGAGGCTAATGAGATAGGCCATAAAAGCCGCCGTGCCCATTCCCCCGCAGATATTTTCCACCCCTACGGCGCCAACCATCATGGCGTAATTTTTCCCCAAGAACGAGAGAGGAATAAACGCAAGATTAGAAAAGGCCTGTAGGAAAGCAAAAGTCCACAAAGCCCGCTGCAGCCCCCACCTAGCCGTAAGGCCTCCGCCCACCAGGGCTCCGACGATAGTCATCGCCATTCCCATGGTCTTATTCACGGCTCCCACATCAAGCTTAGAAAAGCCTAGTTGAAACAGGAACGGAGAGCTCATCTCGCCGGCAACCGCATCTCCTAGCTTATAGAGGAGAACCAACATCAGCATTTCGACAGCACCTTTGCGTTTGAAAAAATTAAGGAAAGGTTGAACGACCGCTTCTCCAATGGTTTTTGGGGCTGCGATTTGCACCTCAGGGAGGGGAGCAAAAAAAGAAGTGACCAGTCCCACGCCCATCAGTCCCGCCATAATGAGGTAGACCGTGCTCCACGAAAGGGTTTGCGCCATTCCCAGAGCGCCTCCGCCAGCCACGATCAAAGCGATGCGAGCCCCCATCACGGTAACGCCGGCGCCGGGGCCGCGTTCTTCTGGGGTTAAAAGATCGGCGCGATACGCATCAATCACAATGTCTTGGCTCGCGCTAAAAAAAGCGACGATAAGAGCCAAAAAGGCACAGTTCCAAGGAGCCGTGAGCGGTTTTGAAAAACCCAAAGCAGCGATTGAGATCACGAGCAATACTTGAAAGACCACCATCCAAGCCGAGCGGCGATTTAAAAAAGGAAGAGAGAATCTATCGATGAAAGGAGACCACAAAAACTTAAACGTGTAGGGCAGTCCTATTAAAGAGAAAAGACCGATGGTCTTTAGATTTGCTCCCTCACTAGCAAGCCATGCTTTTAATGTCCCCTTCACTAGGGGGAGCGGAAGTCCCGAAGAAAAGGCTAAGAGCAAAGTGACGGCAATCCGTCGATTGGTGAAGACTTCGCTGAATTTTACTCTCCTTCGGACAGGAACAGGCGCCGGAGCTGTGGTTTGCATACGAAAGATTATACCTTGTTAAGTGGTTCAATGCTTCATGAGCGGACAAGCCACTTTTTTGATCATCGCAGAATTGAAGCTCGGTGCGTTGGGCGGAGCATGACAGGTCGTACATGTCGACTCTTGGACCTTTTTTACTACAGTTCCATTTCCTGGATGGCCGCTGCGATCCCCATGACAATGTTCGCATTGCACATCTAAGAACCACTGAGCGACCTTGCCCTGGGCTTCCATTTTTTGGATCGAGCTCACATACCGTTTGTGTAACTGGGCATAGCGTGCCGGTTGATCGCGCGAGTCGAGCGGTTTTACTTCGGGGGTCTTCTCAAAGACTTGCTTCATCACCTCTTCGACAAAGGAAGTTCCCTTTTCCTCGACGGTTCCTGCTTTAAGCACATAAGGTCTTGCGATCTTTTCAAATCCTCCAGGCCTTTCGAATCCCAGCGAATGGCAAGCAATGCACTCCGGATCAAAAATCTGATTTTTCGAGTACAAGACAATAGAAGCGCCGGCGTGATTGGTCTTGGCCCAAAAATCATATTGAGCGCGGTGACAGCTGCGACAAGTATTGGTGTTCGCTACAAAAGAGGCCCCTTTCGGCAAAGGAGCTTGAACCAAATCGATAGCGGTTAAGCCCCGCGTGCGGATCGCTGTCCTATAGTCTTGAATCAGCGTTGTTACTTCGCTGGGTTTGTCGAAAGTGTCTTCCATGTCCACTAACAACGACTCCCATTTTTCTGGGGGACCTGGGGCGATATCGATTCGTCCTACCTGCTGGCCTTGGTAGAGCGTCTGAACGACAGCCGTAGTGCCGTAAACTTCGGGTTTTTGAATGGAGTCTAAGGAATGTGATCCCACGATAAGATCTACTCCTCCCTTATTCGCGAACTCTCGGTCTTTTTCCAAACCCAGGTGAGAAAGCAGAATGACCACTTGGGCCCCTGCTTTCCTCAGCTCAGGAACAACGCTCGAGTAGACTTCATCAGGA
>JBBQIT010000088.1:0-10606 GCA_038325205.1 Bdellovibrionota bacterium | reverse complement strand
GCTTTTCGGGGATGCGACGGGGATGTCAATTTTGAAAGCCGCGTCCTGGGCAAGCGCAGGGACCCAGGGTGAAAGACGTGTAAGCTGGAACAGTACCTCTGCGCAAGTAAGCCAGGCGTCAGGAGAGTTTGCCGGAAAGCTCATTCTGCTAGCAAATAATATTCCTCAGGGCAGAGATGCCAGAGCTTTTCTTTCACGCACTTTGTATCTTCAAATTCGATTTGACGACGATGAGGTGGCAGATATGCTGAAGGAAGCCTCACTACAAGTTGAGTATTTTGAGGATCAAGATGTTTCGCAAAAAGTCGCCGAGTTTCTTATAGAACGTATTAAAAACTCCGCGTTCCACTCTATAAATCTTCGAACTCTGCAGCTGGGATATGAATTAGCTAGTACCAATCCCGATAGCTGGCCAATAATACTCGGGAAGCTAGTCCCCCTCTCTAGCCCGAAAATAGTTTTAGAAAACCTTGCGCAGTCTCTATTTTCTGTAGAGGAACAGTCGCGGGAGTTTACTCGGCTGACTGGACTTTCGCGGCGGACGTTTTTTTCCTATAGAAAAATTATCGAACCACACGTTCTCACTTTCAAAAAATGAATAGCGGTGCCGAATAGATGGCCTAACTTTCCATTGTTGGACGAGGGGGCGGCCGAACCTTTTTTGCAGAATTTAAATTGATGCCACTTTTGATGAGGGCGAAGGAAGGAGTTTAGATTTTTCAGTAGGCAAATCGCCTTGTCCAGCGTTGCCAATGGCACAGCGTGAGTCGTAACTCACAAACGAAAGAGTGAAATGTACTCTTAATGATAAAGTTTCGAAGTCATTTTGCCCGGGACAGATGATGTCCGCGTATGTGTCCTTATGAAACATGTCCGACAAAGCTGGTCATCACCCATTCCGGGCCAGCGGCAAATCGCCAGGCCATTAAAAAAGTGAACGCAGGAAATCAGCTCCGTCAAGCATCGTCGACGATTATTAATGGGAGGTCGATGGGCAGAAGGTGTCGAGCCACTTGTGGTAGGTGAAGACGGAAAGCCCGAGTACTCCAGATGAAGTTGCATGAAACAGCCAAGAGAGAACCCGAACCGGACGTTTGGGATTCTGTATGACAAAGTGTACATGTGGGAGGTGTTGTGGACATCATGAATGAATAAGGGAACCCCTGGAGTGGAGGGCCGAAACATTCGTTCACAACTGAGCATAAACTGAAACAGGACAGCGTGACGGTCATGCGACGGTTTCAACTAGAAAAAAACTTGCGCCTCCACGCTAGCCCTCCGACTTCAAATAGCGATCCTTAAAGCGAGTCACCATCTCCCGGACCAAGGGATTGGCGAACTTTCTTTCCGCCGTTATCGCAAAAAAGGTTTCCCGGAGCTCCGGTACCGAACGTATTACCCAAAGCCGCTTTTCTTTGATGTCGCGTTCGACCGCAATTTCAGGGAGCAGCGCCACTCCATCACCGGAGAGAGCGAAGTATCGAAGCAATGCGATATCTTCTATTTCAGCTTTGATGATCGGGCGAATCCCCTGCTCCTGTAGGTATAGATCAAAATCCGCCCGAAGCTTACTTTCGTGAGTCGGTACGAAAAGTGGGCATGTCTCAAGACTCTTTGGAAAGCCCTTGCGAGTCTCCAGCCATTTTCTAGTTCCCACAATCACGGAAGGTACCTCCGCCATGGTGTGGTTGAACAAATGTCGTTGTTGATCGGTCCGGACAGACATATTGGAGATAACGACGTCCAGTAAATGATTCTCGAGCTGCCGCAAAAGCAAACTAAGCGAGCCTTGTGTCGCGACAATGCTGACTCCGGACTTCTTGAGACAGGGAGAAGCGAATAGAAACTGCAAGTTTTTCGATAAACCGGCCAATGCGCCGACTCGAATCATGCGCCGTGATTCCAGAGCGGTTGGATTTCGCATTACCTCAAGTAACTCATCTCCAGTTGAGAATATCGATTTCGCATACTCCAAGGCCACCCTGCCCGACTCCGACAAGTGCAGGCGCTGCGCTTTTCGTTCGAATAGCGGTTGCTTAAAGAAATCTTCGAGGGACTTAATCTGGCTGCTCAGCGCAGAAGGCGACAAGCGAAGCTTTGCCGCTGCTCTATTGATCCCCCCTTCAGCAGTCACCACCCAGAAATAGTAAAGATGATGGTAATTAAGACGCTCCACTATTTTAGTATTCTATTAAATAGAATAACTAGTCAATATTTATGTCATTTACGGCAACAGAACACTTTCGGTACAGTAGAGAGAGTTAAGGAGATTTGAGTAACGATGCTCGCAAGTGAACATAATATCCGATTGGGGAGCTGGAATTTACCGCCTTGCGAATTACTGGCTGAGATCTTGTGTGCGGCAGGTAGCCCGACATTTACCATCAAAGAGCCGACCAGTGGGAAAACGAAATGACCACCTTCGAGATGCTTAAGCTTAACCTGCTATCCCCGATAGTCCTAATGTTCGCGCTGGGTCTGTTCGCGAAGCTGATAAGGAGTGAGCTTAGTTTGCCGAAGGATCTTTATACTGCGCTTTCAATCTATCTCCTTCTAGCACTGGGGCTTAAAGGGGGAGTCGAACTATCAGAAAGTTCCTTCTCGGCTCTGGCACTCCCCGCCCTGGTCACGTTGCTTCTCGGCAGCATTACCCCCATAACCTCTTACTTGTCGCTGCGATACTTGGGCCGATTCAGCATCGCGGACGCGGCTGGCATCGCGGCTCACTATGGCTCGGTTTCGGCGGTCACATTCATCGCGAGCCAACAGTTTGCCATTAGTATGGGGGAGACTCCCGAGGGGTTCATGCCGACCCTACTTACCCTTCTGGAAAGCCCGGGTATTCATATCGCGCTTGCCATCGGTGCCCTGCAAAGAGCGAAGCGGATGGCTACCGAAAGTGGAGTCGAGGCTCGCTCGAAGATCGCTATCCTGCATGAGATCTTAACCGGGCGATCGATGGTTCTTCTCGTTGGGGGCCTGGTAGTAGGCGTGCTCATGGGAGAGAAAGGTTATGTTCCTATCAAGCCGTTCTTCGAAGGAGGCTTTAAGGGAGCTCTAACCCTTTTCCTTTTGGAAATGGGTATCGTCGCGGGTTCCAGACTCTCCGATCTACGCCGGGTAGGTCCGTTTTTGTTAGCATTCGGAATCGCGATACCGATTTTGCATGGGACTCTTGCAGTGTTTCTGGGGCATTGGGCAGGGCTTTCGATAGGCGGTTGTACGGTGCTGGCGGCGATGGCAGCCAGTGCATCTTATATTGCAGCGCCTCCTGCGGTGCGCATGACGCTACCCGAAGCCAACCCGACATTTTACTTAACCGCTTCACTGGCGATCACCTTTCCCTTTAACCTGGTAGCGGGGATCCCTCTGTACTATCAGCTCGCCAACTGGTTGGGTTCGCATTGAACACGGGGAAAACAATGAAAACGACTCCACTAAAACTCGTCACCATCGTGTGTGAGCCGGTACTAACCGAGACTTTGATCGGGGAACTCAAACAGCTAGGGTCGACCGGCTTCACGTTAACTTCGGTGAGAGGTGAAGGCTCCAGACAGATGAATTCCAGTGAAGTTCCAGGGGAAAAGAACAAGCTTGAGTGCATTGTTTCAGAAGAGGTTTCTCGGAACATTATCGACCATATCGCGAGGAATTACTTCCCCAGCTACTCGGTCATTGCCTACATCACGGAAACTCTCGTGGTTCGAGGAGACAAGTATGTGTGAGCGACAAATGGGCGAGCTGGAATGGGAGTGTTCACTCGTAGGGTTTTTTTGAAAGGTGAGGTTTGATGAATCAAGAAACTAAAATGCATAAAATTACCGTGATACCTGGCGATGGTATTGGCCCAGAGGTGGTTCGATCCACCCAAAGAATTCTAGAAGCCGCCGGCTTTAAGGCCCAATGGGTAGAGTGCCTGGCTGGGGCCAGCGTTTTTAAGCAAGGAATCGCGTCCGGCGTTCCCGCGGACACGATCCGGTCGATTCAGGAAACCAGAGTCGCTCTGAAGGGGCCTCTTGAGACCCCGGTAGGGTTTGGGGAAAAAAGCGCGAATGTGACGCTTCGTAAGTTATTCGAGACTTACGGAAACATTCGGCCTGTAAAAGAGATTCCAGGCGTTAAAACGCCGTACTCTGGCCGAAAAATCGACCTGGTCGTTGTTCGGGAGAATGTCGAAGACCTTTACGCTGGTATCGAACACATGCAAACAGCCGACGTGGCCCAATGTCTAAAAATTATTTCCCGAAAGGGCTGCGAAAAAATTGTCAGACTCGCTTTTGAAGTCGCAAAAAGCCAAGGTAGAAAGACCGTCCATTGCGCCACTAAGTCCAATATTATGAAACTAACTGAAGGGCTTCTTAAGAAAACGTTCGAAACGATAAGCCGCGAATACCCGGACATCAAGGCAGAGCACATTCTCATCGATAACTGTGCCCACCAACTGGTCAAAAGACCAGAACAGTTCGACGTCATTGTGACCACGAATATGAACGGGGACATCATTAGTGACCTCACCTCCGCCCTAATCGGTGGCCTAGGCTTTGCTCCCTCCGCGAACATCGGAAATGACGTAGCCATTTTTGAAGCGGTTCATGGTTCCGCTCCCAAGTACGCAGGCAAGAATGTTATCAACCCGACGGCGATGATTCTCTCAGGCGTTATGATGCTTCGACATTTGGGCGAAATCGAAACGGCTCAAAAGGTGGAGGATGCTGTTCTTTTTACGTTGGAGTCAGGCGAGGCACTTACTCGTGACGTCACCGGTGATGAAGGCGCTGCCAGTACGTCTACTTTCACAGAAGTCGTGATTAAGAATTTAGGAAAAAAACCGGGCGCGGGAAAAGGAAGGCAACACAAGCCACTCGACATGGATAGCATCTCAAGTAGGAGATTCAAGTCTTCGCAGGGCGAAAGAATTGAATTGGGAGTGGACATCTTTATCGAATCAGAATCCACGGCACAAGAAATCGGAGACAACCTTAATAAAATATGTGCTGCATTGCCTTTAGAGCTCAAGATGATTTCAAATCGCGGAACGCAGGTCTTTCCCCTTCTAGGCGCTGCTCCTGATACCGTAAATCACTACCGATGCCGCTTTAAATTGGCTCCTGGCGTTTCAGATATAATAGACGACGATATTATTACCCTTCTTCTGTGTATTAGGCGCGTTTATCGGTGGAACCATGTTGAGAAATTGACTTCTTACGGTGGGGTAGAGGGATTCACGCGGGCCCAAGGTGAGGATTGATGGGTGACGAATTATCTCCTTTAGACGAGGGTAAACAACATCCGTACAAAGGCCGCACGGTAGCTATATCGACCATGCATGGAAAGCACGAAATCATTGGACCGATTTTGGACAAGAGGATCGGAACAAAATCGGTCCTCGCTTCCGGCATTAATACCGATTCACTGGGAACTTTCAGCGGCGATGTAGCTCGAACTGGAACGCCCCTGCAAACTGCCATTGAAAAAGCGCGACTTGGAATGGCAGTGACCGGTAAGAAACTAGGCATTGCAAATGAGGGGTCGTTCGGACCCCATCCGCAACTTCCTTTTTTCACCTCCGACATGGAGATCATAGTACTTGTGGATGGCGAGAATGATCTGGTTATCGAGGAATATGTAGTCAGCCCGTCAACCAATGTCGGTGAAATCAAAGTGGCGGATATTCATGATGCCGAGGAATTTCTAAACAAATCTCTATTTGGTACGCATGGCATGGTGGTGAGACCGAATTCATCTCTGGAAACGGCCAACATTAAAAAGGGCATCCTTGATGGGAAATCTCTCGCGGAGGCTATTCGTCTAAGCGCGAAACGTTCTTCCGATGGTCTTGCTCACATTGAAACCGATATGCGCGCTCACATGAACCCCACCCGTCAGAAAGTCATTGCCGAAGCATCGGAGAAATTTGCCGCGCGGGTTAATACAATATGTCCGCATTGCGGATTACCGGGGTGGGGCGTTGTCGATTGCATAATGGGTCTTCCTTGCGAAGGATGCGGGGGGCCTACGGCGATGGTGCACAAAGAAATCGAAGGCTGCGTGAAATGTCGCTTCCGGAAGGTACTCCCGCGCTCCGATGGAAAGGAAAAAGCACCAGTCAACCTTTGCCCGGAATGCAATCCATAGAAACGTTATTTAGTCCGAGCGAATGATGCCAACAATGTATAGAACAACACCAATCTCAAACCTCGAGGCCTTTCTAGAGCAAATTGGAAGCGAAAGACTCATTGACTATTCCTTGGAGCGTTTCCGAAGCGCACTCCAGGCAGTACAAAACCCTGAGAGAGACGCCAAAACGATCGTTATTGCCGGAACGAATGGGAAAGGAACCGTTTCACTTCTTTTATCAAACGCACTGCGGGAAGCAGGATTTAAAGTGGGTACGTACCTTTCCCCACACCTTCAACAACCAAACGAGAGGTTTCTTGACGGATTGCGCCCAGAAAGAGAATCCGAGCTTTTGAGGTTGGCAAAAGAGCACTGGGAAATTTCCAAACAATATCGCCTAACCTACTTCGAGTTCTTGACGCTATTATGCTTCGCATGGGCTTCTCGGAAAAAATTCGACTTTCTCGTTCTTGAAGTCGGGCTGGGCGGTAGGCTCGATGCAACTAACGTGACCACCCCCTTGGCCTGTGCGATTACAACAATCGATTTGGATCATCAGGAATACTTGGGGAATACGGTTGAGAAAATATTAGAAGAGAAGATGGGAATACTTCGTGCCGGTAGCCCGGTTTTCAGCGGGATCACTCAGTCGTCACTGAGGTCTCGCCTCGATCAACGATGCGCAGAACTTGGTGTCACCTGCCATTATGGTCATGTGTAGTAGTCACGAGTTACGCACCGAAATTGAATCCGTTTCCTGGGAGGGCCAAAGAGTCTGTTTCAATGGCTATCCTTTCGAATTTACCAATCCTAGTCCCGGAACAGTTCATAACGCAGCGGTGGCTTTGCGTCTTCTTCAAATCGTTTTCCCAAAAATTCCATTGGAAGTATTTCAAAAAGCATTTCGAGAGGTAAGAAACCCAGCTCGATTCGAGATTGTTCAGCGCAGTCCGCGTGTTGTCCTGTCCGGAGATCATAACCCCAGCGGAATCGCCTGCCTCAAAGAAACATTGAAGCGAATTGATGCGAACGCTCTCCAAATAGTTTGTGGCTTTTCACCCGACAAACCTTATCGCGAAATGTATGAAACCCTCAAAGGGATCTCGCCCCAAATCCTGCTTACTCAGGTGAGTCGTCTAAAAGACAAAATGCCCGGTGACTATTTCGGACTTGGTGAATTTGAGCCCGAACCGATGCGTGCGATTGATAGGATTCTTGCGCGATTAGCACCTGGGGAAACACTCCTCATCACGGGTTCTCTTTATCTCTGTGGGGAAATAAGACGACGCTGGCGATCTCAAGTCGAGTTCCTAGAGTAGACTCCTGTCGCACAAACCCCCAAGGAAATACTCGACACCATCCGAAAGGCCGGTCTCCTGGACTGGTTCATCTGACGTTGCCAAAGATGCGACACCGCCGATTCAAGCATTTCGCCGGATGGTCGGCCAATGGGAACCATTGCTCGCTGTAGGAATAAAATGGTAAAGGATAGCATGTCGTTGAAAACTGAAATCGAGCAAGCTGCCCTTGCCCTCCGAGAGGGAAAGCTTGTGATCTTTCCAACGGAGACGGTGTACGGGCTTGGTGCCAATGCGCTTGAGGCCAAGGCCTGCGCGGCTATCTTTGAAGCAAAAGGCCGCCCTCAATTCAATCCGCTGATCGTCCACATTGCCGATAGCTCGAGGATCGAACCTTTAACCTTGCAGGTTCCTCCAAAAGCACGTCAGCTGATGGAAAAGTTTTGGCCGGGCCCGTTAACCGTTGTCCTTCCCAAGTCCGTTGCAATTCCTGACATCGTGACGGCAGGGCTGCCAAGTGTGGCACTTCGCGTCCCCAACCACCCGCTAGCACTCGAACTTCTCAAAGGCGTCGATTTTCCGCTTGCAGCCCCCAGCGCCAACCGATTTCAAGGATTGAGCCCCACCGAAGCGAAGCACATCTCGGATAAGATTCGTGAACGGGCGACATGCTTAATTGATGGTGGTAAGTGCGGAGTAGGAATCGAGTCCACTATTGTGGGTTTTCAAGGGAACGAGGTCTATTGTCTTCGGTTAGGTGGGTTATCTATCGAAGCGATCGAAGCAGTGATTGGAGGGCTTATTCCTTCGCCAAAGTCCGAGAGCCCTATGGCTCCCGGAATGCTAGCTAAACACTATTCTCCCGAAAAACGACTTCTTCTTTGGAATGGGGTGTACCCTTCCGATCCGAGCCGCTTTGCCTTTTTGGCCTTTCAAACGCCGCCTTCGACGGTAAAATTTAGGCACATAGAATGTCTCTCGGCTCACGGAAATATGGTCGAAGCCGCTGCACATCTCTTTTCCAAATTGCAAAAGCTAGATAGTTTTGAGGTCGACGGAATCTACGCTGAACTCGTTCCCGACTCCGGGCTCGGAAGGGCCATTAATGATAGGTTACGTCGGGCCGCATTCGGCAATCAGGGATTCAGCCAATAGAACGGTGATTAAACATCAGTAGCTAAAAACGTACCCGCCTGCTCGCTACTGGAACTCTGAGCCCGACTTTCGATCAACTCCAGAATCTCATGGATAACGTCGTAAACTCTTTCAAGCTCGCTCGCTTGAATGACATACGGGGGGACAGTATAAATCACATTGCCCAGCGGACGCAGAAGGACTCCTCTCTTGATAGCTTCAGCACGAATCCAGGGCGCTTGCTTCGCGAAGTAACCGACCTCTCCGCTAAACTCGACAACTCCAATTGTTCCCAAGCATCGAGTGGCCGAGATGGCCGGATGGGAGGACAATCGGGCGACACGACTGGCAGTTACCCGAGCGATCATTTTTATTTGTTTCTGTAATTTTGCTGTGTGAAGCTCCGCCCAAGTAGCAACTGCGGCTGCGCACGCAATCGGATTCGCGGTATAGGAGTGGCCATGCAGGAACGCCTCGGAAAGTTTCTCTGAATGAAAAGACAAAAAGGTATTTTCAGTGGCCATTGTGACGCCCAAGGGAAGAAATCCCCCTGTAATTCCCTTCGAGAGACAAAGTAAGTCCGGAGTCACACCGGACTGTTCGAAAGCGAATGCGCTACCAGTGCGGTAAAACCCCGTAAAAACCTCGTCAAAAATAACTAGGAGACCCGAGTCACGGCACAGCGCGACGGCTTTATTAAGATACTCGGGAGTATGAAAGCGCATTCCGCCAGCACCTTGAACAAGAGGCTCAACAATGAAAGCGGCATATTGTTCACCTCTGTCCTGCAACAGGTTCCGAATACCCGATATGTCGTTTGGTTGAACGAAATCGACTGGGGCAAGTAGGGGTCTGAAGCAAGGATGAAAGCCACTGGGTTCACCTACCGCCATGGCCCCGAAAGTATCTCCGTGATAGCTGCCGTGAAGTGCCAGGAATCGATTGCGAGTCGAGTTTCCTAAATTTTTGTGCTGCTGGTACGCCATTTTCAAAGCGACTTCGACGGCGGTCGAACCATTATCGGAATAGAAGACCCTCGAAAGTTGGGCGCCTCTTTTTCGAACCGCTCCAACTAGCGTTTCCGCTAGAACCACGGCTGGTTCGTGAGTGAAGCCGGCAAAAATCACATGCTCAAGCGTTTTTGCTTGAGATGCAATCGCCTTAGCCACGCTAGGGTTGCCATGACCGACCACGTTGACCCACCAAGACGAAATGGCGTCGAGAACACGGCCACCATTTTCCAGTTCGATCCAGGCTCCTTTGCCACGAACAGCCACGAGCGTTTCTGTTGAATTGCCATGCTGGGTATAGGGATGCCAAACACAGCTAGAATCCCGCTTCATTATGTCTTTTGGTTTGGACGGCTGCTTTTTCACTCGGTTGGCCCTAAACTTTTTAGATTGAAACCGTACTTCGATTTCCCTTCTCCTCTCCGCAAATTATCAACTGATCCCCATGACGATGAAAATAAGCATTTAGAGAACGCGATCCACTGGGTTGATGGACTTTAGCGGTCTGCTTTCATTTGCGCGTCTTCCCTGTCTTAATTCTTTCCTCGTAAATATCCATGAGCTTTAGCACCGCGCCGGGAATTGTCCGCTCGCCATTCTCCCAAAGGTTGATTGAGCCCTGACTTACCAAAAATTCTTTCGCCATTTCGCGTTGGGAAAATCCGAGCACTTCCCGGAGGCTCTTTAATCTGATCGCTTCTTCTAGCTTGGAAGCCTTTGTTGGACTCTTTCTTGGCACTTTTTGAAGTTACCTTCTCGAAGCCATGATTGCAATGTAATCAAAATCTCGTTGACGAAGAGGATCTCTGGATGATTACATTGTAATCAGGTCGGGAAACCCCGATTGAAAGAAAAAGCCCGTCGGTTTACGCCGACAGGCTTTCTTAAGTCTGACAGCACTGATGGATTGTATCCACTCAGTGACGCCCGCCTAGCGAAAAAATAAAAAAGAGCGAGAATCGGTTTTCGAAAGGAGACCCGATGGAAATTAGTAAAATTCGAGAGTCGATAAGCGTATTGCCCCGCGCAAGCAACGGGAAGTTGCTG
>JBBQIT010000087.1:0-10703 GCA_038325205.1 Bdellovibrionota bacterium | reverse complement strand
TTCGCCAAACCTCACGGCGGTTCAAAGGTTGATCTCACTCACTCAGACGGTTAAAAATTCCACCGGCTCCAGACAGTTTTGTGGCACGGTAAGTTTGGCTGGGGATACCAGCAACAACGCTCCTGCCTGTCTCACGCAAAGTGTTTGCTCAACATCCGTTCCTGCAGCCTGTTTTGATACTGCGCCAGTGGACGAACTCTTCCACCGTTTATTTGGACGTGACCCTAATCCTGGGGAAGCAAATGCACGGGCCCGAATCGTTGCCGAGGGAACGAGTTCGATTCTGACCATAGAATCGGACATGCGTAATACGACCGAATATACGACGACAAGAACCCCTGCGACGTGCACCGTTGGCCCTCACACTAGGACCTATAACGCGTCAGATCGTCTTCAGGCGGCTACCTATGCAGAGACGGTTACGGCACTTTACCGAACCTTGTTCGGTAGGTACCCCACCTTAGCTGAACTCCACGCTTCGACGATTGATCTTTTGGGATGCCCCTCGACCGCCAAAACGCCTAAATCGTTAGCCACGGTAATCGCCAATCTAGAATTGCTCCCGGAATTTACGGGAGCTCCGAACGCATCGACTTATCATGCGGAAACGATTCGAGAGTTAGGGTTGCTATTGTGGGGACGAGACATGGCGATACCCAGTGCCGGCTTTCCTCAGGATTTTCCACTTTTGGAATATTGGGTGGGATCTTTCTTAGGGCAGGATCAGTCGGCGACGGCACCCGTAGCTACGATCAATCCCATTGCGAGTATTGAACCTCCGTTTGTTTACGGAGGAAGCCCAGTGGTGATCGATCCCTTAGCAGGACCTTTCGGGACAGCTAACAATAGACCCCTTTTCATCGATGAAGTAGAGAGTAACCCCGATCCTCGAAGACAGGTGGGAGGCGTAGATGTTCCCTCAGGAATCACCGAGGGGCCGCTTTACCAACTTAATGCCGGTGGAGAAGGTGCCTCAGTTACCGCTCTTTTTAGATCTCTCTTGGGGCGATTGCCGAATGGTCCGAACCCGCGGACCGAAGTTTTGTACTACACCAATTTAATGGGGGGACCGTACAACGCTCCTTTGGCTTACGTCGCTAGCTCTTTAGAAGCCAGTTCAGAATTTGCGGCGAAGCCCGCGGGATGCGCGTGCGCTAGTATTCCTGCTCCGATGTGCAAATTCACAGCACCCAAAGGGCAGGTCGCCCCCGGAGAAAGCATTACGGTGACGCTCTATGCTCTCGACAATGAGAAGGTGACATCTGGATATGTAAACGTAGGACCTCAACCCGCTAGCTGGGACGGCCGTAGTGGGGGAACGATCACTTCTATATTTTGGTCGGGAAACAAAACACTAAGTCCCGGTATTAACACTTTCACTAAAACCATTACCGGCGGAGCGGCTAATACCACGCTTTCTGAGACTGCGGTGGTAGGAGGTCCCGGTGGTTCGGTAAATTGCTCCCTTTCCATTCCTGTCATTAGCCCGAAACAGACCTGCAATATTTGGCAAGCCAAACGCGGTCCTTTGCCTCCTTGGGGACGCTGGGCGTTTGGCGGTCTGGGCGATCGCCGTGATCCGCAAGGCCCTTACTCTGATGGCGGCGTTTCTCAACCGCATCGTTTTTATAGCCAATGGAAGGTTTATATTCCTGCTACCGCGAGTTCGAATTTTGCATGGAGCGGTGGCTACCGTTACGGAGCCGGCTACAATAACAACTCTCCGGATGTCTCGGCACTATCTAATAACTACGATCCTTGCAATCGCAACTATGCTAACCCTGGATGTATCAATAATCCTAATTTCCTGCCTTATCAGTTTATGCCCGCTACGTTCACATATAGCGGCTTCACGTATAAGTTGATGACGAGACTTTCGGATGGGACGGCTCAGACTTACGCGAATGGTGGCGTCTGTGGAAGCGTCGACTGCTTTTGTTATCTCTCAGGGGTGATTAGTCCTCTGGTTATCGATTTTTCGGGAAAGGGTTTTACCCTTAAGCCCGGGGTTGTCTTTGATCTGGGAGATGGACCCAAAAATCATTTTTGGCCCAGCGAAAATAGTGACATAGGATTTTTGGTCTTAGATCGCAATGAAGATGGGCGCATCAACGACTTTAACGAACTCTTTGGAAGTACAACCGTCGGCCCTGACGGGAAGCGTTCAGGTAACGGGTTTGATGCTTTAATGAAATATAAAGAGAACGATCATTACACTGTCGATTCCAGTGACGCCATCTATGGTGACCTTCGCGTTTGGTTTGATCGCAACCACAATGGTGTGACTGACTTGGGCGAACTGAAGTCGTTAGAAGAGATCGGAATAGAATCCATTGATATGTATTATAGAAATGTGGATGAGAAGATAGATAACTTCGGAAATGTGATTAAACAGCGATCTGTCGTTCGTCTAAAGTCAGGCGAGGTCCGACCTATCGTTGATGCCTGGTTTGGGGACGGAAATCCCAATGACAAAAAAATTAAGGCGATTCGCAGTGCGAGCCGGTAACATCGACTCTTTCAACGATGCCATTTTTGTCGGCATACCACATCGTCTTACAGACTTCGGTACGAGGATTTAAAGTATCGATCCCCTGTCCCCCGTAGTGGCTTTCATAGACCTGTGCCGACTTTTCGTAGACATACTCTTTCTCGCCGCTGGTTAAATCGATCACCCTAAGAGGCGGGCCCCACTGTTTCAGAACCGAGGCAACGGGCTTGCCGATCCAAGGGTTTAGGCTCGAAACGTAGCGACCAGTGCTCGCGCATGCAGAAAGGGCTAAAATCGCCAAAAAGGCTAGTAGTGATCTCATACTCCGTCATCGGAAAGCTTTGGACTTTTCGTAAGCGGACATTCGACGCATCTGGTTAAGAAGCGGATAGATGTTAGGAATCGTTGACGTTCATTCGATCTCCCCCAAAGATACCCTTTAAATGAAATCAAAATACATTTGGATTCCTGTACTAGTTGGCGCGCTCGGTTACTTTGTCGATATCTTCGACTTACTAATGTTCGGCATTGTACGAGTGGCTAGCCTTAAAGACTTGGGGGTTCCCGATTCAGAACTTCTGTCGGTTGGGGTCACTTTACTAAACTGGCAGATGGCTGGACTTCTCGTCGGAGGAGTCTTTTGGGGCATTTTGGGAGACAAACGCGGACGCCTATCCGTACTATTCGGGTCCATTTTTATTTATTCCCTAGCCAATATTGCTAATAGCTTTGTGCACTCTATTCCGCTCTATGCGACGCTGCGTTTTATTGCGGGCTTTGGGCTGGCTGGCGAACTGGGCGCTGCGATTACGCTAGTGAGCGAAACGCTTCCCAAAGAGATTCGAGGTTACGGTACGGCGATTGTTGCGGGCGTCGGCCTTTCGGGAGCGGTCGCTGCCGGATTAACGAGCGACCTCTTGTCTTGGAGACATTGCTATTTTGCCGGCGGTTGTTTGGGATTGTGCCTTCTGGTCTTGCGCCTGGGTGTTTTTGAGTCAGGTATGTTTGAAGCGATGAAGAAAGAGACCGTAGCACGCGGTGATGTTCGTTTAATTTTCGCCAACTCTAAACGGGGTTTGAAATATCTCTACTGCATCATGGTAGGGTTTCCTATTTGGTTTGCCGTCGGAATCATTGTTACTTTCTCTCCTGAGATAGCGCGGGAGCTGGGAATTACGGGCCCTATCTCCGCCGGCAGGGGAATTCTTTTCTGTTACTCGGGTATCGCTATCGGCGATATCGCCTCGGGTGTGGTGAGCCAGTGGATTAAGAGCCGTAAAAAAGTCGTCATTGTCTCGATGTTCGTCGAGCTGGGCATTATTCTCGCCATTTTGTTTTCGCGGGGAGTCTCGCCCGATACCTTTTATACCTTTTGCGTAGCGTTGGGTCTGATGACTGGGTACTGGGCTGTTTTTGTGACGATAGCTGCCGAACAGTTCGGAACCAATTTGCGTTCTACCGTAACGACAACCGTCCCCAACTTTGTACGGGGATCAGTCGTTCCCATGACGCTATTTTTCCGCTATCTATCCGGTCATATAGGATTAGTGCATGGAGCACTTGTCGTCGGACTTATTTGTATCGCGCTAGGACTGTTTGCTATCTTTTCCCTAGAAGAGTCGCACGGCAAAGACCTGAACTTTGTCGATAGGTAGTCGATTACTTTACGAGCGTTTTTACTAAGCTGACATATTCATTCTGAGCTTCGTCTTTAGCTTTTCCGCGGATGGTTTCCCAAGCTTCAAACTTTTTGCGGCCTTTGATGTCAAAAAGGCTTGGCTTCGCGCCGCGCACATCGCCTTCCGTCCCCTGCTTGTACAGAGCATACAGCTTAAGCAAAGTGTTGTTGTCAGGACGAGTGGTGAGAGCCATTACGTCCTTGGAAGCTTTTTCGAAATCTGCTTGAAGTGCCATAGTCCCGAAGATTGCCCCGTTGTCGCGAAAGGGTCAATACTAGTGTGATCCTGTATTTATGATCCTAGCGCCATTGTCGAAGACGACAGTACCAGGGCTAGGGTGCTCCTTCTCCCCTAGGGTGAGAAAAGTCCATTTAGTGTGGGCGGGCTGAAGTTTTCGCTCCTGCTCGATCGCATTCATCGCTAGTCCGTGAAACGGGATGGTGCAACGAAACGCGAGAACGGGAATCCAAATAGACGCCGTTTCTGGAGTGATGCGAAGGCAATCCTCCGCCGGCACCAAGTTCGTCACTTCGTGAATCGCGATTCTATCTTCGATCCTCATCAGAGAGTGGCCTAGGTAAGGAAGCAGTCTAGTTTTAAATTGTTTGATTCCTAGGCAGGCAATGAGGATCAAAGTAACTCTTGCGGTCATTCGCGCGGTGTTCTTAAGCGGCAATTTAGATAGATTCACCAACCATGCCAAACCTCCCGCTAAGGGGAAGAGGAGCAACGTCGCCGATCGTTCGGGATACAAAAGATAAGACAGAGGCAGCCTCCAAGAATGGACGTTGTCGACGAGTAGAACGACCAAGCCAACTACGTAGACCATCGCTATCGAAAAGCTAGTCGGCGCTGTCTTTGAAGTGATCGCCATTACCAAAACTAAGATTCCAATGATACCTGCCGTGTTCCACAGATAGGCGGTGAGCTGAGTGTACATGTTGTAAATCCAGGAATAGTTACTTCGGAAAAGAAAAGGGCTCATCTTTTCCTGCCAATGGCGAACCTCCACAAGCTCGCCCGGACTAGCGTTCAATTGTAGATGAAGGAAAAAGGGAATGAGCAGCACGAGAGAAGCTACAACCACTGTCGCCATTAACGGGAAAACTTTCTTCGCGTGAGATAACCCTATAAAGAAGGCGATAGGCGCGCAAGCCATCACGGAAAGATACACCCCGATAGGATGTGCGTGGACGGTGTAGACGAAGGCCGAAGCTAAGAGCAAAGCCTCCACCCAAAGCTTATTCTGTGTCGCCGAAAGTTTTACCCATTCTAAAAGCAAAAAACCCGCCGTCATCCCCATCAGGGTGGGAGTTCCTCCCCACGAGAGGTAGCCTTGAATCGAAGTGAAGAAGACAAGAGAGAGAAAGACAGCCCAAGCGGAACTATTCTCATCAAACCAAAGCCGAAGCGCTCGGATGAGACTAAAACAAAAAATGGCGATGGTAGTGCATTCGAAGAAGTTTAAGATCCTTTCCAGCGGCATCCATCGCCCTAGATGAAGTAGCGCCACAGGAATAGGAATCCCCATACTCGCCGATTTTAGATCTTGAACTTGGGTTAGCGGCCGCGTATCGCCTGGAATCATCCCTGATTCAAAGAATAGCCGCGCTAGCGATCCCCATTTAATAGGATCAGTTCCGGGCGGCTCCCAGCGAAAGAGAAAAAGAAGAAAGCTGTAGACTAAAATTCCACATACCGCGGGATTTTCGAGAGGTTTAAAGAAATCAGAGATCTTTCTTCTTTCTTTCCAGCCGAGGGCTAAGGAGGCGAAGATCACAAACAAAGGAAGCGACCAAAGAGGCAGTTGGGGAGGCTTTACGTAAGCAAGCGTGGTGTAGAACCCAAGTAACCCTAAAAGCGAAGTGACTCTAGACAGTTTAGGGAAACGGATCCAGATCGCTACCCAAGGAATTCCCAAAAGAATTCCTGCTTCACCAAAAATCCCAAAAATAGAACTTAGATAGCCCAAGCGGCAAGCTTACTGGTGCAGTGAAGTGATGACAACAGCCTCTTCCCCGCTCCGTCATTGAGGACGGAGGGCGTGGCAACCCATGCAGCCGTTTCTTCTTGGTACCGTTCGAGGAGAAACGAACTTCCTTATCCCAAGTCCTACCGCTTGTCGTTTGAGGTATAACCCCGTAAATTTCCTCTATGGATTTTGACGTAATCGTTTTGGGAATGGGTGTGATGGGCAGCGCTGCTTGCCATTCTCTTGCGCGCCGCGGGGTAAAGGTCTTAGGAATCGAGCAATTTACTTTGGGTCACGCATTAGGAAGCTCACACGGGGCCACACGTCTTATTCGAAAAGCCTATTTCGAGGATGAACGGTATGTTCCGCTAGCAAAACGTAGCTACCAACTTTGGGATCAGCTGGGTAGGCATTGTGACAGCCCTCTCCTTCACCGAGTCGGCTTGCTCATGATAGGTGAAGAGAAAAAAGGCGCACTTCATGGGGCCGTGAAGACGGCAAAAAAACACCGGATTGAAGTCGAAGAGCTAGACCTCGCCGAATTAGCGAAGCGCTATCCGCAATTAAAAGTTCCCGAAGGCTACATGGGGTTGTGGGAGCCTGGGGCAGGCTATGTGGAAGTGGAGCGATCGGTTCTCGAGCTCACTCGTCTAGCTAAGAAGGCAGGAGCTGAGATCCACGAGCGAGAGCGTGTTGAGAAATGGTCGGCCACGGGAAAGTCCGTAAGTGTGGTGACCCCGCATGCTACCTACAAAGCGCGCCGGTTAGTGGTAGCAGCGGGACCCTGGACCCATTCCATTCTCGGCAACGTCGGTCCAAACTTAGAAATTCGACGGGTTCCTCAGTTTTGGCTAAAAGCGCCGCCCGACTATGACGAGAGTCACGGATTTCCCTGTTACGCGTTTGACCTTCCTGAGGGCTTTTTCTATGGCGTTCCCAGAAAAGGAAAACGTCTACTCAAAATTGCTCAGTATCATCTGCGGCATCACAACGTCGTTCGGGACCCTTACTCGCTCAATCGAGAGATAATGCCAAAAGATTTTGAAGACGTGAGTAAAGTGGTGCGTGATCATCTCTCGCACGTAAAGCCAATTCTCAAAGAGGCTTCGATCTGCATGTACACGATGACCGAAGACTCCAAATTCATCATCGATCATCATCCCCGTCACCGGCATGTGGTTTTTGCCGCCGGATTTTCGGGCCACGGTTTCAAGTTTGCTCCTGCGGTAGGGGAGTGTTTGGCGGAGCTCTCGCTTTTGGGCACTACTTTGCCTGCGGCAAGATTTTTGCGACTTCCCAGAAGAAAGTCTTCGTGAGTACCCTTAACTACTTGGATATGGTCATCACAGATCTAGATGGAACGCTCGCATGTAGTAACGGGACTATTAGCGAGACGGATTTAAAAACTCTTAATCATTTAGGATCGAAACAAGTTGCTCGGGTGGTAGCGACGGGCAGAAACCTGCATTCCGCGAGAAACGTCTTGGCTGTGGGCTCTCCCATCGACTATCTCATCTTCTCCTGTGGTGCCGGGATTCTCGATTTCAAGACCGGGAAGATTCTCCAAGCCCAGCATATTGATGCTCAAGCACTCGCAAAAGTTTACGGCATCTTAATGAGCCATACTTTAGACTTCATGGTTCATTTTCCCATTCCAGACAACCATAGGTTCTATTATTACGGCACGGGACGGGAAAACCCCGACTTTGCCCGGCGGTGCGAACGAAGCGGGGATTTTGCGATATCAGCACGCCTCTCCTATCCTGCGATTTCGCAAGCTACTCAATTTCTCGTTGTGGCGATGGAAGAAGAGGGCGAAAAAATTTTAGAGCTCGTTAAGAACGCTTTGGGAGATGAATTCTCCGTGCTTCGTACGACTTCGCCTTTCGATCACAAATCGTTTTGGATCGAAGTTTATGCTAAAGGCGTCTCGAAAGGCTCCTCCTCTCATTGGCTGGCCAATCATCTAGGAATTTCATCGGAACACGTTTTGGGCGTCGGGAACGATTATAACGATATTGAACTCCTAGATTGGGTTGGCCATCCCTACTTAATGTCTAATGGCCCAAAAGACCTAAAGGCGCGCTACCCGCAAGTAGCCTCTAACAACGAAAGTGGCTTCTCTGACGCGGTGAAAAAATGGCTGACGAAAAAAAATGACTGAATGCAGGCCCTTTGTGGACCATCCGATGATGCGCACTACAAAGCACGGTGAGATTTTCTGCCGTATGCGTTCCCCCATGACTGACCTCCAGTACATGGTGTTTATCCACCCACCTACGATTTGAACACCTATTGCCTCTGAAGTCTCGATACGTACATTGCCCCTGAGTTTGCTGAACTACCACATGCCCCACAGCTGCAGGAATCGCCGTTCTCTTTCCCTTCTGAACCACCCGTCGCGCGACGGGTAACTTTATTTCTTTCCTACTAAGCGCTCTCTCTGCCTTTTTCACCGGATCATGCCGCTTGATAAAATCCTCTAAGACCGCCTCAAGAGCTTCCCCTCGACTCAGTGATTTCCTTTCTTTGGAGCTTAATAGATCGAGAGCTCTGGTAAGTAATTTCTCGCCATTGGAAGAAAGTGAACAGCGCAATTCGAACAATGACTCGGCAATTGGCTTAACGCTTTCTTTCACTTTCTCTTCAGGCCGCTCCGTCGCAATCAATACTTGAAGTTCCCGAGTGGAAGAGTGTTTAGCCGTCTCGAGCCAAGCTTTTTCATTCTGCGGGGTAATTACTTTAAACAACTTTCTTGCATTGGAGATGGAAAGTTCGTTTCGTTCTATTGCCGTCTTTACCGTAGGAATCTCTTTAGATAATCGCGCCACTCCAATGTACGTACAGGCCCGATCCTCGGAGAGGCCAAGACGTTCGGTGCAGTAAGCAAAAAGGGAAGTGAAGCCGAAGTCTTGAAAAATTCTCAGACTTTCTACCTGCTGAAGTGTTTGAATTAGCTCCATCTCACTACACTTAATACTAGAAACAATTCGAACTGCTTTTTGATCAATCTCTTTACGTTGAAAATTATTCATATAAGCCCTCCTTATCATCGATACCATTAATTATTTCTACGCCGCGTCAGATTAGTTTTCAAGCGTTTATCGACGATAAAAGGCAAATAATTATTTTTATTTTTTGGGTTTGGGGGCTTACGGTCTCATGGCGAAGGCGGTCGTGATTAATTCGGTCTATTCGAGTCCGATTTATGGTCAGTTCGCATCGAAGTATTGAAACTCGAGGCTCAATAACCTCGGAACGAATCCTGCACTCCAAATCTCCTATGAACGAAATATTGAGTTTGGGCGTCCGTGAAAAATTAAGCAACTCTGATACGGTCATTCAACAACTAGAAGAGAGTGAACTCCTAGCTGCGCTACTAAGAACAGGAACCGCATCGCCCACAGAATTGGGAACGGGAAGGCGTGTAGACCTTCTCGCTAAAAGTCTTCTCTCCCGATTCGAGAGTTTGTCGGGCGTGTTTTCAGCGAGCCGCGAAGAGCTTTCGGACCTGAGTGGCATTGGCCCGGCTAAGGTGGCTTCCCTGCTGGCGGCAGCAGAAATTGCGCGTCGTCTAGGCGAACCCAAAGTACAAAATCCTGCTTCGGCGATTACGAAGGTTCATGACGCCTATTTGCTTTTTCGTTCGATCGAAAATGAGCCTCAAGAGGTTGTTTGGGCAGCGTTCTTAAATGCCCGGCTTCGGGTGCTTAGAAAGAAAGAGATCTTTCGTGGAACGCTCACCAACGCTCCGGCCTGTCCTAGAGAGATTCTGAGAGAGGCGCTTAGGGCCAATGGGGCAAGGGTGATTATTGCTCACAACCACCCTTCGGGAAATCCGGATCCCAGTGAAGAGGACTGTGAATTTACGGCGCAGCTGGAATTAGCCGCACAGTGCTTGGGTATTCCTCTTTTAGATCATTTGATCTTAGCAAAGGGCGGACACTATTTTAGTTTCGCTGAGGCTAAGCGGATAGGGAGACGGACTGACGAAGGCGAGAAAAGACGCGGTTACCGATAACCAAATGATCCATGTCGCAATTGCTAAAGCAATTGATCGCATCTTGAGCTGAACAAACCACCGGCTCGCAATCGTTGAAGGAAGTGTTAATGAGCATGGGAACGCCGGTGCGTTTTCTGAAAGCTTCGATGAGATCCCAGTAAAAGGGCTGTGAATCTTTTACGACGGATTGGATGCGGCAAGAATGATCGACGTGAACTACGCCAGCAATCTTTTGCCGCATGTTCTCTTTCACTTCGAACACTGCTTCCATAGAAGGGGAAAAGAAAGAGCCTTCAAACCAGTCATTCTGATGCTCCCAAAGTACCGATGCTGCGAAAGGACGGAAAGACTCGCGGTGCTTCACTCTTTCGTTGAGACGATCTCGCATGTTTCGCACTCTAGGATCGGCAATGATGCTACGGCTTCCTAAAGCTCGTGGTCCAAATTCCATGCGACCGTGGAAAAGGCCAATAATCTTATCCTGAGTCAATTCATCAACCATCCACTTAATAAGCTGGTCGTCGGAGTTGAAAGTGCGATCTTGGACTTCGAAGGGAA